>JBDGVS010000289.1:0-3960 GCA_039585535.1 Gemmatimonadota bacterium
ACGTCGCTTCTACCCGGTGGGCGGGGAGAAGCCGAAGACTACGATGGCTCGCGTGATTGCGGCGACGCACCAGCCGATCGGGCGCCTCATCGACGAGGGACGTTTTCGTGAGGATCTGTATTTCCGCCTGAAGGTGGTCGAGATGACGGTGCCCCCGCTTCGAGAGCGTCCGGGTGACATCGAGCTCGTGGCCACAGCACTCCTCGGTCGGATCCGCGAGGAGACGGGGCGGGATGTGCGGCGGATCTCGGACGACGCGGTGGCGCGACTTACGGAGTACGCGTGGCCCGGGAATGTGCGAGAGCTGGAGAACGCCCTGATGCGAGCTGCGATCGTCGCTCGGGGGACGGTGATCGGAGCTGACCATCTGATTTTGGAAGGGAAGTACGCCGGGCCCGACGATCTGACACTCGATGCGGCCATCCGACGCCACGTTCGGCTGGTGCTCGATCGCGTGGACGGGGATGTGGACGCGGCCGCCGCCCTACTCGGGATCGACGGGGAAGCCGTCATAGGACATGCCGAAACGTAGGGATTGACCTCCGTTTGCAGCGTCTCTAGGATTCGCACATGGCCAACAAATCCAGGAATTCAGAGTCGCCTGCCTCCCTCAAGTTCACCGAGGTGAACGCGGCGCTGGGCGCCGCCGGCCTGGCGTCGCTCTTTGCCGGCTACTGGCTACTCGCGCAGGGGTCGATCACGGTCGCACCGCTTCTCCTGGTGCTCGGATACGTTGTCCTTCTTCCGATGGCGATCATTCGCTGACCGCATCGGTCCGACTGGATCGATTCTCAGACCCGAGGCACGTATGGCCCGCACCCCTCTGTCGAGCCCGACGGCTTCGGCGATTGGTCCCTACTCCCACGCGATCGATGACGGCACGCACGTCTTCTGTTCTGGACAGACGCCGATTGATCCCGCGACCGGCGCGCTCCGGGACGGTGGGGTGGGGGATCAGACGAATCAGTGCTTCGACAATCTGTTTGCCGTCCTGTCCGACGGAGGACTGACGTCGGACGATGTCGTGAAGGTGAATGTGTACCTCACCGACATGAACGACTTCGCAGAGATGAACGAGGCGTACGCAACGCGCTTCACGTCGCCGCCGCCAGCACGGACGACCGTGGGCGTTGCGGCGCTTCCGATGAATGCGAGAGTGGAGATCGAGCTCGTCGCGAAGAAGCGCTGAGCGCGCCGTGGGCCGGCCCGAGGGCCGACCCACAACACTTCTCACCCGCTTCGGAGGGGGAGTGCTAGCCCCTCCGCTTTCCGTACCGTCGACGACGGGGGCGTGAGGAGGTTTCCTCCGTCGCGCTGTCACCGCCGGATCCACCGGCCCGCGCCTTCTTCGCTGCAGCCCGCGCCCGGTCTTCCGAGCGCTTCTTCTGCATGGCCCGAATGCGCTCACCACGGGGAACCTCCAACGGCCCCTCCGCAGTGGCGTCGTACGCGAAGCCATCGAGGCGAACGCGCGGGATCTTCGAACCGACGGCACGCTCGATCCTTCCGAAGTCGTGCTCCTCGTCGGGAGAGACCAGCGTAAAAGCCTCACCCGTCAGCTGAGCCCGAGCCGTACGACCTACCCGGTGGATGTAGTCTTCCGGGACGTTCGGTACGTCGAAGTTCACGACGTGTCCGAGGGCCTCGACGTCGATGCCTCGCGCCGCGATGTCCGTCGCGACAAGCACACGGAAGTCGCCGGCCTTGAAGCCAGCGAGGGCTTTCGTGCGTTGGGCCTGCGAGCGATTGCCGTGGATTCGCTCCGCGCTGATGCCATTTCGCTCCAGCAACTTCGTGAGGCGGTTGGCGCGGTGCTTCGTGCGTGTGAAGACCAGGGCCTCCTCCATCTGACCGCTGGTCAGAAGGGCAACCAGCAGCGATCCCTTGAGGCTCGACGGCACCGGATAGGCGGCTTGCGTCACCCCGGCCGCTGGCGCTGCTTTTCGCTGCAGCGCGACTTTCGCCGGATTCTTCAGGATGTCCCGCGTCAGCTTCTCGATCGGCGGCGGCATCGTTGCGCTGAAGAAGAGGGTCTGCTTCGGCGCCGGGATGTGGCGTCGGATCCGCTTGATGTCAGGCAGGAAGCCCATGTCCAGCATGCGATCCGCCTCGTCGAGCACCAGGTACTCGAGGCCGGTGAGTTTTGCGTACGGGTACTGAAAGTGATCGAGAAGGCGACCGGGTGTCGCCACGATCACGTCGACGCCGCTCCGGAACGCCCGTTCTTGAGCGCCCATCTTCACGCCGCCATGCACCGCGGCGGCACTGAGCCCCGTGAAGCGGGCGAGCCCCTTCATGTCTTCGACGATCTGGAGGGCGAGTTCGCGCGTCGGGGCGAGGACCAGCGCACGGGTCGTGCCGCGAGGCAGGTCGATGATCTGGTGCAGGATCGGCAGCAGGAATGCGGCCGTCTTCCCGCTCCCGGTCGCCGCACAGGCGAGCAGGTCCCGCCCTTCGAGCGCGTGCGGGATGGATTCGGATTGAATGGGAGTAGGCTGGGTAAAGCCCAGCGCGTCGACACCTTTGAGCAGGGTCGGATGCAGCTTCAGGTTGGCAAACGCCAAGATGTTGTCCAGTTGGGAGGCGCCTCGCAGGCCGGCCGTCTGAATGTGGCGGCTCGATAAGCGGGCGCAGAATTGAAGAGTGAGTGCCGGCCCCCGGAACCGAGGGCTCGAGGCTGACTCACAGAGTGAAGGTAATGGAAAAGAGGGGGAGAAGGGTTATCTGACCTCAAGGTGCATCATGAGGCCGCCCTTCGGCGCCAGCGTCACACCCGGGTCGACCTCCGGTGCAGTATCGCCCGCACGTCGCAATCGGAAGCGCTGCCCGAGGGTCGCGAGGATCATCGCGGCCTCCAGGATGGCGAAGTGATTTCCGATGCACAGATGCGCGCCACCACCGAAGGGGAAGTAGGCGAAGCGCTCTCGTCGGAGCGAACGATCGAGGAAGCGCTCCGGGCGAAAGGCGTCGGGGTCGGGCCAGAGGTCGGCACGCCGCTGCGTTATGTACGGGCTCATGACGACGAGGGATCCGGCGGGTAGTCGAAAGCCTCCGAGCACGTCGGCCTCCCGGCTTTTCCGCGTCACGATCCACGCGGGCGGATAGAGGCGCAGGGTCTCCTCGAAGACGGCCCCGGTGTATTGAAATGCCTGCAGCCCCTGAAGCTCGGAAGGATCCTCCGGAAGCGTATCGACCTCGTCGTGGAAGTGAGCTTCCGCTTCGGGGTGCACAGCGAGCTGATCCCACGTCCAGGTCAGGGCGCTCGCGACCGTCTCATGGCCTGCGATGAGCAGGGTGATCATCTCGTCCCGAAGCTCCTGGTCGGAGAGTGACTCGCCGTCGACTTCCGCGGTCATGAGTCGTCCGAGTAGATCGTCGCCGGCGTCGGCCCCGGCACGACGCCGTTCGTTCAGCGTCTCGTAGATGGCCGTGTCGAGTACGCCGAGGGCTCGTCGGAAACGGCGATGTCTCGGGGTCGGCGCCCACCCCGGAGTCACGCCGAGTGTGCGCGCCTGGTGCATGATGTGGTGCAGCACGTCGAGCGTGGCGCGGGCCAGAGCATCGGCCTCGTGCCCGATCCGGGTACCGAAGAGGCACTCGACCACGGACTGGAGCGCCACGAGCATCATGTCGGCAGCGACGTCGACGGGCTCGCCGGAGCGGGCCGCCGAGTGCCACCGGTCGCCGAGTCCGCGGGCGACCCGCGTGAACACCGGTGCGAAGCCGGCGACTCGGTCTCGCTGGAAAGACGGCTGGGCGAGTCTGCGCCGCTTCAGCCAGGGTGGACCGTCGAGGGTCAGCAGCCCCTCGCCCGTGATCCGTGCGAGGAGCCGATACTGGAACGTACGCTTGTGGTAGTTGGCCGCATTGCCGACAAGGACCCGCTCGATCGCTTCTGGTTCGGTAACCAGATGGATGCCGAACGGACCGAGAGGAAGCCGCAGCACACCGCCGTCCTCT
>JBDGVS010000290.1:0-3954 GCA_039585535.1 Gemmatimonadota bacterium
CGCCACAGGCTCCGAGGCCCCGACCGTAGCGGGTTCCGACCAGGATTGATCGGGCGGGGCACGCCCTGCGAAACTTTGCCAAAGGGCTCCCGGCGGGGGCATATTCTGCGCATGCGGGCGATCGGTCGAGGTGACCGAGTGTCCCGCACCTCCCGCCCACACAGATCGATGAAGAAGATCCCAGTGCTCCTGGCCGTGTTACTCGGCTCGGGGCTCGTCGTCAGCGCGGCTTCAGCTCAGTCGGCCGACGAGTTTTTCGAGAACCGAGTCCGCCCTGTCCTCGCTCAGAAGTGTGCGGAGTGTCACTCGGATCAGCGTCGCCGTGGCGGGCTCAAGGTTTCGACGCTCGACGATCTTCTTCGCGGCGGCCGCGCCGGCCCCGCCATCATCCCGGGAGATCCGGACAACAGTCTCCTGATTCAGGTCGTCCGGCACGAAATCGACGAGCTGGAAATGCCCCAGGACGCAGACCCTCTCACGGCTCGTGAGATCGCGGGGTTGGCGGAGTGGATCGCGATGGACGCGCCCTGGCCGGAAGAGGCGTCGGCCATCTCGTTTGCCGCGCTCGAGGCCTCAGCAGGCCTGTCTCCGGGGGCCCAGATCTTCGTAGACCGGGTGCGGCCCGTGATCGAGCAGAAGTGCTTCACCTGTCATACGGACGACGAGCGCGGCGGACTCCGACTCGATTCGCGGGAGCGAATCCTCGCCGGCGGAGGTCGCGGACCGGCAGTGATTCCCGGGAACCCAGAGGAAAGCCTGCTCATGCAGGCCGTGCGCCATCAGCACGCCGACCTGCGCATGCCGCGCAACGGAGACAAGCTGAGCGACGCCGAGATCGAGGGTTTCGCTGCCTGGATCCAGGCCGGCGCAGAGTGGGCTGACGTGCAGGCGCCGCTGGTGATCCCACGCCGAGCCGTCACCGCTGAAGAGCGTGCGTTCTGGTCGTACCAGCCTCTTTCCAAGCCATCGGTCCCGACGCCCTCGGACGCCGATGACGACTGGGGACAGACAGAGGTCGACCGCTTCGTGTTGGCCGCGCTGCAGCAGCAAGGGCTTACGCCCGTCGGGCCTGCCGATAAGCGGACGCTGATCCGGAGGGCGACCTTCGACCTGATCGGACTACCGCCGACGCCCGAAGAGATCGATGCGTTTGTCGCGGACGAGTCGCCCGACGCCTTCGAGAAGGTCGTGGATCGACTCCTCGCTTCGGAACACTACGGGGAGCGATGGGGGCGTCACTGGCTGGACGTGACCCGCTTCGGGGAAGACGACACCCGCGGTCTCGCTCCAGACGGATCCGGCCGCGAGCGGTATCCGATGGCGTACGTGCACCGGGACTGGGTCGTCGATGCGTTCAATGACGACATGCCGTACGACAAATTCGTCAAAGCGCATCTGGCCGCCGACCTCATGCCCGAGGAAGAGCGAGAGGAGCTTCTCCCTGCGCTCGGCTTCCTCGGTCAGGGGCCGTGGTATTACGACATCGCGGAGCCGGTAATCGCACGAGCCGATGAGCGGCATGATCGAGTGGACGTTACGACGCAGGGCTTCATGGGGATTACCGTGGGGTGCGCGCGCTGCCACGATCACAAGTACGACGCGATCGGGACGCACGACTACTACGCGATCGCGGGCATCTTCAATAACTCGAACTACTACGAGTACCCGGTCGCGGACTCGGCGACGGCTTCGGAGTTCAAGCGGCAGCAGGACTTCATCGAGGATATGGAGAAGGGCCTCGGCGAGTATCTCTCGACGGAGTCCGACCAGCTTGCGACCGTGCTGTCTCTGCAGACCTCACGCTACATGATGGCTGCGTGGAAGGTGACGGGTAAGGACCAGCTCCCCGTCGAGGTCGCGGCCGCCCGGGATCGCCTCGATCTCGAGGTGCTGGAGCGCTGGATCGACTTCCTCAGCCGGGAGCCGAAGCACTTCCCCTTCGTGGTGCCCTGGCAGGAGATGATCGCCGACGAGGGTGGCACCGAAGAGCAGGCGGAGGAGCTGTCCGACGGATTTCAGCGTCTCGTGCTCGAGATCGTTGCGGAACAGCAGAAGCTCGAGGAACGGAACGAGAGAATCATTGCGAAGGGTACGCCGCTCGAAGAGGTGAAGTCGATTTCAATGCCGAACGGCTTCGAGTCGTTCTTCGACGAACATCAGCTCGAACTCGAGACGATGGATCGCGAGCGGTTCAACCTGCACATGGCGCTCTTCTTTACGGACCTCGACAACGACATCAACACCTTCTTCCGAAAACCGGGCGTCTTCCGCTTCCGCGGTTGGGGGCTCGAACGTCAACTCAGCCGAGTAGCCGCAGATCACGTCACGGTGATGCGTGACGAGATCAAGGAGCTGAAGGACGACCTTCCCGACATCCCATTCGTGATGGGCGTCGAGGAGAAGGACAGCGGCGACCTCGTCGACATCGGCCTGCATATTCGTGGGAACCCGAAGACGCTCGGTGAGCGTGTGCCCCGAGGCTTTCCGTTGGTTCTGGGCAGTGGCGAGTCGGATCGGTATGAGGAGGGCAGTGGGCGGCTGCAGCTCGCTAACGACATCGCGGACCACGCGATCACCTCTCGAGTGATCGTGAACAGGGTGTGGGCCTGGCATATGGGCGCGGGTATCGTGCGGACGCCGAGCAACTTCGGGATCATGGGCGACCGCCCGACGAATCCAGAACTACTGGAGTTTCTGGCCGCGGACTTCGTGGAAAACGGCCAGTCGATCAAACGCCTCCACAAGCAGATCATGCTGTCGTCGGTCTACCAGCTCGCGGCCGACGACAACCCTCGATTCACTGACATCGACCCCGACAATCACTACTTCTGGCGGTACAACCGGGAGCGGCTGACGGCTGAGGCGATTCGTGACGGACTCCTCTTCGTGGCCGACAATCTGGACGACGAAGTGGGCGGCGAATCGGTCCTTCTCGAAGACGACGACAACCGACGGCGCACGCTCTACGGGGAGGTCAGTCGCTTCCAGGTCAACGAATACCTGCAGACGTTCGACTTCCCGAACGCGAGCCTGACGGCCGAGCGTCGTTTCTCGACGAATGTGCCGCTCCAGAGCCTCTACTTCATGAACTCTGACTTCGTCCACCGGCAGGCGGAGGCCTTTGTCAGGAGGCTTGGCGAAGAGACGAATCCGGACGAGAGGGCCGAAGAGGACGGCGAAGAGGCGAACGACGAGAAAGAGGACGACAAGAAGGAGTCAGATTCGTCCTCCGACGACGCTCAGGAGGACGGCGAGGCGGACAAGATCTACGCCGACGACGAGATGCCGAAGGTGTTCGCGGATCGCGAGATGATCGAAGCGGCACACCCGATTCTGTACGCTCGAGAGGTCACAGAAGCCGAGGTCGAGTTGGGACTGGGCTTCCTCTCTACGCAACGCGAGGCGTACCTCGAGCAAGAGCTGACCCGCATCGTGGCCGATGCCGACGAAGCCGAGGATGGAGGATCTGATCCCACGGCGGAGGAGGCGCGGGCGCTGGCCGAGCGTCGGGCGGCAATGAAGGCGTGGGTCCAGTACAGCCGAGCGCTCTTCAGCGCCGCTGAATTCCGATTCATCAGCTGAGTAGAGGGCGGTCGAGTATGTCGCACGGACACGATGACGGACATGGACACCACGGCTGTGGCTCCATCGAGGGAGAGCCCCGGACGCGTCGAGAGGCGCTCAAGACCATGGGCGCCGGCTTTGGGATGATGGCCTTCGCCAACATGGTGGGGGCTTCGTTGGCCGAGGCCGCGAGTCCGATTCACTCGGCGATGGGTGGCATGATCCCGAAGCCACACTTCGCCCCCCGCGCGAAGAACGTGATTTTCCTCTTCATGAACGGCGGCGTGTCGCAGGTCGACACCTTCGATCGGAAGCCTGAGCTCGACCGCTTCGATGGCCAGTCGCTCCCCGACGAGATCAAGACCGAGCGGAAAACCGGCGCCCTCATGA
>JBDGVS010000291.1:0-3949 GCA_039585535.1 Gemmatimonadota bacterium
GAAGTCGAGGCGCAGATTGATGGTGACCAGTAGCCCGAGGTTCTTGAACGCCGAGCCGATAAGCTCTGCCGCCGACACGTCGACGAGTTCCGAAAGCTCAGCTACGGTCAGGAATTCGTTGACCCGCACCGTGCGCCGTTCGCGCTCGCGGGCTTCCTCGTGCTGTGCCTCCTGAGCCTCTGCCTCCTCGGCGGAGATGCGCTGTCCTTTTCTGCGCTTCTTTTTGCCCTTCCCGCCCCCCTTCAGTTCCGCCATGACGCGCGAGATGTTCGACGCAACCGCGTCGTGATCCACGCCCTGCTTCTTACCCTTCTTCTTGTCCTTTCTCTGGCGACGACCGTCGGCAGTGTACCCTTCGGCCTGCACTCGGACCTGACCACCAGGTGCCGCGCTCGCGGCGGGAGAAGGGCGACGAATGGTCCGTACGGGACCGTCCGGCTGGCCTGCGCGCGCAGGTGCGAGCGCGGGCCGCGGAGGCGCGGGCGCCTCGGCGACGGTCTCGGGCGCCTCAACTGCGACAACCTCAGCCTCAGCTTCAGGCTCAGATGCCTCTACGGCCACGTCGTCCGGCTCATCGACCACCGCAACCTCAGCCTCAGCAGCGACCTCGGTGGAGGCGGCGACCTCATCATCCTCGTCAGCGGCGGCCTCGACCTCGAGGTCCTCGACTTCCTCAACGGACGAGTCTGCCTCCGGCTCATCGGTCGATTCAGCACTCACGACGGCGACTTCCACTTCACTGTCGTCGTCGCTGGCGGCTTCGACAACGGCGTCCTCGACGTCTTCGTCGGGCGCCTCGGATTCCTGTACCTCCTCGGCCTCTTCGACCTCCGGAGCATCCTCAGTGCGGCGGCGACGGCGACGACGCCCCGACGTTGGAGCCGCGTCCTCCAGGGCCGCCTGGATCGCCTTTGTCGGATCGTTGTGACCCGCTCGGCGCTCCCGCTCCATCTTGGCGAGGATCTTCGCCATCTGACCGTCCGTAACCGTCGCATCCTCGTCGGACACGGGAATCCCCATGTGCCGCAAGAGTGCGATCAGATCGTCGGTCCCGACCCTCAGGTCGTCCGCTAGCTCAAAAACCTGCATGCTGTCGTTACGCCTCCACCGCGTCGGTGCTGCTCTCGCCCGTCAAGCTCTGAAGCTCTCCAGCGAGTTTGTCTGCGAGCGAGCGATTGGTCACGGCAACCGCGGAAAGCGGTCCCATGCCCAGCGCTGCACCCAACGTGTCACGATCCCCCAGGACCACCTGGGGGATCGCTCGATCATGAATCGTTGTTCGTACCTTATCCAGCTGGACGCGCGAAGCGTCCCCGGCAAATAGAATCAACTGAGCCTCACCCTCACGGATCGCCCGACGGACCGCTTCCGTTCCCGGAGCGACCCCGCCAGCCCGGCGGGCCAGGCCCAAGAGCCGAAACGCACTACTCGTCTGACGCTCCATCGCTGTCCTCGCCATCCTGCGAAGCCTCGGAGTCCGTCGAATCCTCTTCGGATTCCGCCTCGCCGACGGGCACATCACCCTCCACCACCGTCAGCTCGTCAATGAGCTCAAGAAGGCGGTCGGCATCCTCTTCACCGATCCCCTCAATGCCAAGAAAATCGCGGCGTTCAAGGTCGATGATCTGTAGAAAAGTATCATATCCGGCCTCAGAAAGCGCCGCCAGCACGGGAGGCCGCAAGGCGAGCTCCGAGAGCGGAAAGTCCGAGGTCTCGTACTGGTCGTCCGAGGCCCCCTCGGTGAACGCCGCAAGGTCTTCGCCCTTGTCCACCCACTCTCGCGAACCGTACAGATCGATCTGCCATCCGATCAGCTGGGAGGCGAGCCGCACGTTCTGTCCGTTTCGACCGATCGCGAGGGACAGCTGATCCTCATCTACGATCGCCGTGACGACCTGACGTTCCGGGTCACTCAGCACCTTGGAAACCCGCGCCGGGGCGAGGGCGCGACGCGCGAACACCTCCGGGTCGGGGTGCCAGGGCACGATGTCGATGCGCTCACCGCCGAGTTCGTTCACGACGGCCTGTACGCGAGAGCCCTTGAGACCGACGCATGCGCCGACCGGATCGATCGAATCATCGCTGCTGTACACGGCGATCTTCGTCCGCCCGCCTACCTCTCGGGAGATCTCACGAATATCGACGATCCCCTGATAGATCTCCGGGACCTCGAGCTTGAACAGCGCAGACACGAAGAGGGGATCGGCCCTGGACAGAATGATCCGCGGCCCCTTCGGCGTCTCCTCGACCTTCTTGAGGACGGCCCGAATCGGGTCGCCCTGGCGAAAGCGTTCGCGGGGATTCTGGTCTTTCCACGGGATGATCGCGTCGGCATCGCGGGCACGGTTCAGCATGACGACAAGCTTGCCCCGCTCGATCTGCTGGAGTTCCCCGGAAAGGAGTTCTCCAATCTGACCCTCGAACTCATCGCGAATGCGGTCGCGCTCGTTCTCGCGCACACGCTGAACAATGCGCTGCTTTACGGCCATGACGGCGTTGCGACCGAAGTCTACGAAGTTGACGGGGATTTCCATAACGTCCCCGACCTCGAACGTCTCGTCGTCCCAGCGCGCCTCTTCGAGCGAGATCTCCGTTCCCGAATCTTCGACTTCTTCGACAACTCGTCGCAGCACGACGATGTCGAAGTTGCCGGTCTCCTCATCGATATCGATCTCAGCCTGCACGGTAGGACCGTAAATCCGGGCCAAGCCGGCCAGCATCCCGTCCTTGACGAGATCCGTCATCTCCTCTTCAGAGAGGCTCTTGGTCGATGCTACGTCACGAAACGCTGCAACGATCTGGGCCGCATTCGCCGTCATCTATTTCTCCTCACTTCCATGTGAACATGAGATGTGCCTTTCGGATCTCTGACCGCGGCACGCTCACCTCTTCACCCGAAGGCAAACGCAGAAGAACCGCTTCCGACTCGGTTCCGGCATCTGCCAACCCCAGCAACTCGCCCTCGAGACGCGTCGAGCGCCCCGCGAGGACCTCCTTTCCCTTCACCGCCACCTGCTCACCCCGAAAGCGCTCGAAATCACGCTCCCGGACCAGGGGGCGATCGACCCCGGGTGAGGAAACCTCGAGCACATACCGCTCGGAAAGCCCCTCGTATTCATCGAGCCACGACTCGAGGGCGCGACTGATCTTCGCACACTCGTCGACCGTGACACCAAACTCCGGTGTCGAGTCGGGTCGATCGATACGGACCTTCAGCATCGGCCTCCGGCCGCTACCGCCCCACCGAACCTCCACGAGCTCGTAACCCAGGTCTGCAACCCGAATTTCCATCTCGTGATCAATGGCCGGCAAAGCCCGCATCTCCGAACCCTCCAACTAACAAGGGGCGCGCCGCCAAAGCGACGAACCCCAGTCAAAAGCGAACAAAAAAGCGGGGGCGACCAACTCCCCCACTTGATAAACCACCGGTCTCCCGGCGGTCGAAGTGAACGTACAGTATAGGTTGGGCGGCGGCCCCTCTCAAGGTGTCGCCCCCGGTCGGTCAGGCCTCCGGCGACTCCTCCGCTGCGATATCGGGCTCGACCGACTCTCCGCCTCCTTCTAGCGCGGCCACCCGTGCGGACAAATCGTCTACGGCTTTCCGCAGCAACTCCAACTCCGTCTGGTTCGCGAAATCCAGTCGCTCGCGAGCACCATCCGCCGCCGTCTGCGCTCGATCCAGCGCCTCCTTCATGACTTCCTTCGCCCGATCGGACGACAGATCACCGCGATCTCTCGCTTCCTGTATCGTCTCTTCGAGCGCGTCCTTGAAGGCGGAGAGGACGCCTATGCCCTGCTTGATGCCATCGCCGAAGCGCTGAGAACGCCCCGCCCCGTCTGTGGACCCACGATCCGAAGCCTGATCTCCCGCAGACGCCCCGTCGTTCGGAGCCTCCGTCGATCCGCCCTCGTTCGTCGTTTCTCTTTCGTCACTCATCTCTGACTCTCT
>JBDGVS010000292.1:0-3944 GCA_039585535.1 Gemmatimonadota bacterium
GGGGGCGATGCCGCAGCCGGTGCTGGCCAAACTCCGCGAGTCGCTACCGGCCACGGAGGTGGTCCTGATGTACGGGCTGACCGAGGCGTTCCGATCGACGTACTTGCCTCCGGAGGAGCTGGACCGCAGGCCGACCTCGATGGGGCGGGCGATCCCCGACAACGAGATCTTCGTGATTCGCGAAGACGGGACGCTGTGCGAACCCGGAGAGGTCGGGGAGCTGATCCATCGAGGGTCCACCGTCTCGCTCGGGTACTGGGAAAACAAGGAGGCCACGGACCGCGTGCTGCGACCCAACCCGTTGTCGCCGCCGGAACTCCACGGCACCGAGCTGGTCTGCTACTCCGGGGACCTGGTCAAGATGGACGAGGGCGGTTTCCTTTATTTCGAGGGGCGACGGGACAGCGCGATCAAGACCGCCGGCTACCGGATCAGCACGACGGAGATCGAGGCCGTCCTCATGGCGATCGACGGTGTGCGGGAAGCGGCGGCGATCGGAGTCCCGGACGAGGTCCTGGGCCAGGCGATTGTCGGGATCGTCGTGCCGCATGACGGGCAGACGTTGGAGGTTGCCGAGATCATGGGGGGCTGTGCCGGGAAGATGCCCCGCTACATGATGCCCAGGCGTATCGAGATCCTGGACGAGTTACCCAAGACGGCCCACGGGAAGATCGACTACACGACCCTGCGCGAGCGAATGACAACCGCCGGAAACGCCACCGATGAGTCTTAGCGCCAGAATCGTCGAGCGCCACTTCGCACAGAAGGACGGCGAGTTGAGCGTCGGGGGAGTGCCCGTGACCCGGATCGCCGAGCTCCATGGAACACCGCTGTTCGTCTACGACCGCGGCGTGTTGAAGAAAAAACTGGATCTCCTGAGGGCAGCCCTTCCAGAACGCTTCGAGCTCTACTACTCGATCAAGGCCAACCCCAACCAGTCGATCCTCAGGTACTTCTTGTCCGAGGGGTGCGGTCTGGAGATCGCTTCCGGGGGCGAGCTCTACCAGGCGCTGGCGGCCGGTTGTGACGCGGACCGGATCCTGTTCGCCGGCCCGGGAAAAACGGACGCCGAGTTGGAGTACGCGCTGAGCGAGGGCATCGGTGAGATCCATCTCGAGTCGCTTCAGGAGATCGACTCGCTGGTCGCGATCACGCGGCGTCTGGATCGCCCCGCCAATGTCGCGATCCGGGTGAACCCCGCCGCGGAGGCTCAGGGTGGCGCGATGCGCATGGGTGGTACCGCGTCACCCTTCGGCTTCGATGAGGAGACGCTCGACTCCGTCGTGAGGCGAGTACTCAAAGAGGACAGTCTCGCGTTCAGCGGCATCCACATGTTCACCGGGACGCAGATCCTCGACCATGAGGTTCTCCTCCGGCAGTATCGCCGCGGTTTCGAGATCGCCAGGCGCGCCGCGAGGGAAGCTTGTAAGCCTCTGAAAACATTGGATTTCGGGGGAGGCCTGGGGATCCCGTACTTCGACGGGGACGAGGCCCTCGACACCCGGGCGTTCGGCGAGGGGCTAGCGCAACTGGTCGATGAGTACGGGACGTGTCCCGAGTTTGACGGCACGAGATTCGTCGTCGAGCCCGGCCGGTTCCTGGTTGGCGAGTGTGGCGTCTACGTTACCCGCGTCACGTCCGTGAAGGAATCGAGAGGGCAATCGTTCATCGTCATCGATGGTGGGATGAACCACCACCTGGCCGCATCCGGAAACCTGGGCCAGGTGATCAAGAGAAACTTCCCGGCGGCGATCCTCAACAAGCTGGGCGCCGACGCGGGCCACACCGCCAGTGTCGTGGGGCCGCTGTGTACCCCGCTGGATACGCTCGCCAGGAACGCCGCTTTCCCAACGCCGGAGGCCGGCGACCTGTTCGGGATCTTTCAATCCGGCGCCTATGCGCGGACGTCGAGTCCTCTCGGATTTCTCAGCCACACGGCTCCCCCGGAAGTCCTCGTTCACGACGGGCAGATCGAGTTGATTCGTCGGCGAGGCGACTACCGGGGGATGTTGGCGGATCAGACACCCGCGGATGGGGCCTGACATGAGAGGCAGCCGAGCCCGTGTCCTCATCCCGCTCGCAATCATGGCGTTGATCTTCGTCCTTTCCTCGATCCCCGGGACCGACAGGCCCGATGAATTTCGCCTGGATGATCCGGACACCTGGTTGTCTTCGCCGCTCCAGAACGCGCTGCACATTCCCGTGTATGGCGTCCTGGTTGTTTCCTGGTGGTGGTCGTTGATCCCGTGGAGCCGAAGTGCGCGACTCCAGGCCGTCGTCGCCGGTCTCATCGCCGCCTCCTACGGTGTGCTGGATGAACTGCACCAGCGAATGGTGCCCGGACGCACCTGCTCGGTCGAGGACGTTGTTTTCAATCTCATCGGAGCCGCGGCCGGCGGGTGGCTGTTCGGTTTTGTCAGTCGAAAACGGGCGGAACAATAATGAGCGGACTGTGCGGTTGGGTTGGTTTCGAGGTGAGCCAGGAGCGCGCGCTGCAGATCCTGCGCGCGATGGGTGGTGGCACGACCCCCTCCGTGGCCGGCACGTCGACACACTGGACCGGCGGGACCGCCGCCTTGGCGATGAGAGCAGGAGTCGAAGACGTCGCGATCTTCACGACCCCCGACCTGATCGCCGCGGTGGTCGGAGCGCCGTACTTCACCGATCGCGAGTTGTCCGCCAGGGCCGGTGCCGACGGTGTGGCCGCCGCCGTGGCCCATGGGTTTCGGGAGCAGGGCCCAACACTGATGGAGTCGCTAAGAGGCGGTTTCGCGCTGGCCGTGGTTCGGCCGCAGTCGGGTGAATTGTTTCTCGCCATCGATCGGATCGGAGGACGGTTCCCCCTTCGGTACAAGGTGTCCGGCGAGTGCGTGGTCTTCGGGTCCGACGGTGTCGCCGTCCAGGCACACCCGGAAGGTGCTTCCGAGCTGGATCCCAACGGCATCTACAGCTACCTCTACTTCAACGCCGTCGCGGCCCCGCGAACGGCGCGACAGGGCGTCACCAGCCTGCTTCCCGGCACCTGTCTTCACCGGTCGGGAGGCCAGGTGCAGGTCCGCAATTACTGGGAGCCGGTCTATCACGAAGGCGACCGAACTCCACTGGCGGACCTGGAACGGGAGTTTCGAGAGTTACTGAGGGACAGTGTTCGACGTTCGGCGGCCGGCGCCGCCACCGGATGCTTCCTGAGTGGTGGCACCGACAGCTCGGCCGTCGCGGGGACCCTGGGCGAAGTCTCCGAGAGCCCGCCGCGGACGTACTCTATCGGCTTTGCAGCCGAGGGATACGATGAGATGGAGTTCGCACGCGAAGCGGTCCGCTGCTTTGGAGCGGAACAGCACGAGTATTATTTGACACCGGATGACGCCGTCGATCTCATTCCGCGTATCGCCGCAGCCTACTCGGAACCGTACGGGAACGCTTCCGCCGTCCCGGCTTTCCACTGCGCCCGATTGGCCCGGGAAGATGGCGTCGAAAGGATGCTCGCCGGCGACGGAGGGGACGAGCTGTTCGCGGGGAACAAGCCGTATGCCAAGCAGAAGGTGTTCGGGTTCTACGAGAACATCCCGTCGGTGTTGCGAGCGATCCTGGAACCCCTGGTCTTCGGTTTTCCGCTGGGGGAACGCCTGCCTCCCGTTCGCAAGGCCCGCAGTTACATCCGTCAGGCCAACGTTCCGATGCCGCGGCGAGCCCAGTCGTACAATCACCTCGAGCGTCTGGGGCCCGGCACCGTCCTCGACCCGGGCTTTCTCGAGACGGTTGATACGGAAGAACCGCTGCGGATGCAGACCGAAACCTATGACGGTGCACGGGCGGAGAGCATGGTCAATCGTATGCTGGCCATGAGCCTGCGCTTCACACTGGCCGACAACGACCTGCCGAAGGTCAGCACGATGTGCGAACTCGGCGGGGTCCGGGTCGCCTACCCGTTGTTGAGCGACGAG
>JBDGVS010000293.1:0-3943 GCA_039585535.1 Gemmatimonadota bacterium
AGCGTGGCCTTGAGAGGCGCGGCGTACGTCATGTCGCGCTCGATGCACTCTTCCACAGAGTACTTCGGCTCACCGAGCGTGGCGGATACGTACTCGAGCATGAAGTGCTCGTTCACGTCCTCGATCGGGAAGATCTCCCCGAAAACACGATCGAGCCCGAAATCCCACTGCTCCTGGAGATCCGGCTCTACCAGCTTCTCGAACGAGCGAAGCTGGACGTCCAGCAGGTTGGGCATCGGCATTACCGACTTGAGCTTGGCGAAGCTCAGGATCGGACGGTTGTCCTTACGAAGTTCCAACGGTCCCCCTTACGACCTCGTCCGCATATGCGGACGAGTGGCGTGTCTCGGTTTGATCATGGGACAAGCACGCACGGCCCGAACCGCGGACGCACCCGAAATCGGGGGCGCCCACAGCCGGGTCCCGTGCTGGCTTGCTTTGTCACGCGGCTCGGAAGCCGCGCCCGAGACGATCGCGGAGCGATTCGTCCCGGTCGTGCCAAACGGCACTAACTACTTGAGTGCGACGGCGGCGCCGACGTCCTCGAGCTTAGCTTTCATCTCTTCGGACTCGTTCTTCGTAGCGCCTTCCTTCACGGTGCTCGGAGCGCTGTCGACCAGCTCCTTCGCTTCCTTGAGGCCCAGGCCGGTCAGCTCACGCACGACCTTGATGACCTGAATCTTCTTGTCGCCGACGCCCTCGAGAACGACGTCAAACTCGTCTTTCTCCTCGGCAGCACCGGCGTCGCCGCCAGCCGCGCCAGGCATCGCCATCGGGGCGGCCGCAACGGCCGTCACGTTGAATTTTTCCTTGAAGGCGTCAACGAACTCGGAGAGCTCGAGAACGGTCATGCCACCGATGGTGTCGAGCAGCTCTTCCTGATTCGCCATGGTTCCTGTCTCCTGATTCCGCCGATCGAACGTCGGCAATTATGTAGACCGTGTTAGTTACCAGAGACGCGCCCGCGTCCCGCTTTTACTCGCCCGGGATGCGGGCTCACCCAGCCTTAGCGCGCTCTTCCTTGAGCGCGTCGAGCAGGCCGGCCGTCTCCTGAAGCTTCGCCTCGAGTGCTGTCGCAAGCATGGCCATCGGCGCCTCAAGGGCACCGGCCAGCTCCGCGAGCAACTGCTCCCTCGGCGGAAGCTTCGCGATTTTTTCTACCTGCTCAGGCTGGAGAACGCGATTATCCATGACCCCGAGTTTGAAGACAGGCTTCTTGTCGTGGTCCTTCGCGAAATCACTGAGCGCCTTCGCGGCCGCCGCGGCATCCTCGTAGCCGAACACAAACCCCGTGGGGCCGACCAGGCTATCGCTGATGTCGGGAAGCTCTTCCGACTCGGCGAAGACACGCTTCGCAAGCCGGTTCTTCACCACGACGTACTCGGCTCCAGAGTTCCGCAGCGAACTGCGGAGCTCCGTCATCGCCTTGACGTCGAGTCCCGTGAAATCCGTCAGGTAGAGCACCGGAGCACGATCAATGCGCTCCCGAAGCTCGGAGACGAATGTCTCTTTCTTTATCCGATCCATCAGGCCCTCCGATACAGGTTCGGGTCGATGGAGACGCCCGGGCCCATCGTGCTGGAGACCGTAACGCTCTTGAGGTACGTGCCCTTCGCCGCGGACGGCTTGGCACGGACAATCTGTTCCATGAACGCGCTGAGGTTCTCGAACAGCTGCTCTTCCGAGAAGGAGACCCTCCCGATCGGCGCGTGGACGTTTCCGGTCTTGTCGACGCGGAACTCGATCTTACCCGCCTTGATCTCCTCGACCGCACGCGTGATGTCGAAGGTTACGGTCCCCGCCTTCGGCGTCGGCATCAAGCCACGAGGGCCGAGGACGCGACCGAGTGGACCGACCTTACCCATGAGGTCCGGCGTCACAACGCATACGTCGAAGTCCAGCCATCCACCCTGGATCTTCTCTACGTACTCGACGCCAACGAAGTCAGCTCCGGCCGCAGTGGCCTCTGCTTCCTTCTCACCCTGGGCTATGACCAGCACCCGGACCGACTTTCCCGTTCCGTGCGGCAGCACGACGGTGCCACGCACCAACTGGTCCGCCTTACGCGGATCCACTCCCAACCGAGTGGCGATATCGACGGTCTCGTCGAACTTCGCCGAGGCGAGCTGTTTCACCAGCTTCACCGCCTCATCGGGAGTGACTTTTGTGCCCTCCGGCAACACCGCACGGGCGGCCGAATAGCGCTTTCCTGTCTTAGGCATCCTGAACTCTGAGCCGATTCGTGTACCCTCCCACCGCTGACGGCTCTCAGTCGGTGGTACGCGGGCCGGGGCGACGCCCCGGACACTATCCCTCTACGACGATCCCCATCGAACGAGCCGTACCGGCGATCATCTCCACCGCGGCATCGATGCTGTTCGCGTTGAGGTCCTGCATTTTCACTTCTGCAATCTCAGCGAGCTGAGCGCGAGTGATCGTCCCGACCTTGTCGCGGTTGGGTACTGCCGACCCCTTCTGCAGTCCGATGGCCTTCTTGATCAGCACCGGCGCCGGAGGCGTCTTGGTGATGAAGGTGAAGGAGCGATCCGCGTAGACCGTGATCTCGACCGGGATGGTAAGTCCCTGCTTGTCCGAGGTCTTCGCGTTGAACTGCTTGCAGAACTCCATGATGTTGACGCCGTGCTGACCAAGCGCCGGCCCAACGGGAGGGGCCGGATTGGCCTGCCCGCCGGGGACATGAAGTTTGATAAATCCGATGACTTTTTTGGCCATGACCCTGGTATTCCTGCTCTAGTAGCCTTTGAGATCCGTATAGTCGAGCTCGACCGACGTTGGTCGGCCGAAGAGCGAGACCTCCACCTTGACCTTGCCCTTGTCGGGGTAGATCTCCTGGACCGTTCCGCTGAAATCGGTGAACGGCCCCTTGGTTACCTCGACGACCTGGTCGATATGGAACGGGATCTCTTGTTTCTTCTTGTCCTCGGACTCGATCTCGACTCCGAGGATCTTATTGATCTCGTCTTCGCGAAGCGGCTGCGGCGCCTTGCCGGAGCCCACGAACTTGATCACGCCCTGAATGTTGTTGATAGCGTGTGCGGTACGCTGGTTGAGGAGCATGTGCACGAGCACGTAGCCCGGATACAACCTCTTCGTCACAGTCACCCGCTTACCGTTGCGGATCTCCACGACTTCCTGGGTGGGAACGAGAACGTCAAGGAGTTCGCCCTCACCTTCCTCCTCGGGCTGTTCTTCGATCTTCCGAAGGATCAGCCGTTGAACCTTGTTCTCGTGCCCGGAATACGTCTGAACAGCGTACCAGCGGGTATCGGCCATCGTCTCCATATCGTCAGGCTCCGAAGATGCCCATGATGACACCAATGATCCAGCTGACAGACTTGTCCATCAGCCAGATGATAGCCGAAACAGCCACCGTGAAGATCAAAACGATCAGTGTAGCCGACCGGAGCTGCTCCTGGTCGGGCCACGTAACCTTCTGAAGCTCAACCCAGCACTCCCGGATGAAGGTCCGGGTCTCTTTGATCTTCTCGACGGCAGCCACTACTTCGATTCCTTGTGCTGCGTATGCGTCCGGCAGCGGGGGCAATACTTCCGGTGCTCCACCCGTTCCGGATGCAGTCGCTTGTTCTTCGTCGTGTCGTAGTTCCTCTCCTTACAGTCCTGACAGGCGAGGATCACTTTGTCGCGCGGCATGTTGCCTCCTGTGGGCGGGCTCGGAGTGGGGTTGCCCGGCTTCTCTCAGCCGTTCGGCCGCTCGATTCCGGGGTTCCTTCTTCTTTGTCCGCTTGCCTCACTCGCCGGCTACGCGCCGCCGAGCCTCGCTCTGACGGGCAACCCCACTCCGAGCCAACCGGAGGCGACTGCCGCGCCTTTCTTCTTACATGTTCCGTCGCGCGGTCAGGCATCATGCCGTCCCACGCATGTATGATCGGGGCCGGGCCCGGAGTCTCTCGGAGCAGCCTCG
>JBDGVS010000294.1:0-3933 GCA_039585535.1 Gemmatimonadota bacterium
GACGGAGGCCCATCAATCCGACCTCCTGGGAGAGTTGGTGTGTACCAACTCGTTCAAGAGTGAGGCGCCGGTCAATGCGCACGGACAGCTCAAGCGTGAGATGCGTACGCTCGGCTCGGTACTCCTTACCTCGGCTGATGCCTCCCGTGTAGCCGCCGGTTCGGCACTGGCGGTGGACCGTCATGTCTTTGCCGAGACGATGACTCGAGCCGTTGAGGCCCACTCATCGATCGAGGTCGTCCGTGAGGAGTGCACGGAGATTCCTGACGGTCCGACGATCATTGCCACCGGGCCGCTCACCTCCGGGGCCCTGTACGAGGCGATCGAGAGCGCTCTCGGTGACGGGGGGCTGGCGTTCTTCGACGCGATCGCGCCGATCGTCCATCGGGACAGCGTCGACGAGTCGATCGCCTTCGAGGCGGGACGCTTCGACGAAGACGCCGACTACCTGAACTGCCCCATGAACCGTGAGGAGTACGAGACGTTCATCTCGGCACTCCAGGGTGGGGAGGCACATGCCGGACACGATTGGGATACCGTGCCGTACTTCGAGGGGTGTCTGCCGATCGAAGTGAGTGCCTCACGTGGCGTCGACACGCTCCGCTTCGGTCCGATGAAGCCGATCGGATTGACCGATCCGCGGACGGGTGATCGCCCCTGGGCCGTGGTTCAACTCCGCCGCGAAGATCGGGTCGGCCAGATGTGGAACATGGTGGGCTTCCAGACTCGCCTCCGAATCCCCGAGCAGCGCAGGGTGTTTTCTCTGATTCCGGGACTCGCCGACGCGGACTTCCTTCGGTGGGGATCGATCCACCGGAACAGCTATCTCAACTTTCCGGAACGCCTTACGGAATACGGACCGCTTCCGGAGCGACCGGACGTGATCTTCGCGGGCCAGCTCACGGGGGTCGAGGGGTACACGGAGTCTGCAGCGAGTGGCATCATCGCGGGTCGGAACATGGCTCGCTTGCTGGCCGGGGCGGAGCCGTCCCTTCCGCCCCCTACCACCATGCTGGGGGCGCTCTACCGATATCTGCGTGAGGCCGTCCCGGGCAGATTCCAGCCGATGAACTCGAACTGGGGATTGGTGGAGCCGTTACCGAAACGGGTGAAGGACAAGAAAGAGAAGCGAGTCAAGCTCGCTGAGCGGGCCCAGGAAGACTTCGTCGCCTGGATGGCGGCCACGGCACTCGAGCCGACCGCAGCGGGCTGAGGGCGTGAGCGGGCGGGGCGAGGTCGCGGACTTCATTCGCCACCTGGCCGACGAGCGCCAACTCTCCGCCAACACGATCAAGGCGTACCGCCGAGACCTCACGGACCTGGAAGACTTCCTCTCGGACTACCTGGGTAGCGACGAGTGGTCGTGGGGGGACCCCGAAGTGGATCGACTGGCGCTACGGGCTTTCCTCGGCTCGTGTGCCCGACGCGGGCTCGCGAAGCGCTCCATCGCACGAAAGCTGGCCTCCACGAGGACCTTCCTCGCCTTCCTCCACCTGGAGGATCGCATCCCCTCGAACCCGGGGCGGACCGTGCGAGCCCCCAAACTGGAGAAGCGTCTTCCGGGACACCTCACCAGCAGTGACGTAGAGGCCGTATTCGAGCATGCCGAGGCGGTCGCGTCCGAGAACACACTTTCGGGGACGCGGACGCTCGTGATTCTCGAGCTACTGTACGGGAGCGGACTACGCCTCTCGGAGCTCCATGGGGTGGACCCCGGGTCACTTGACCGTGTCACCGGCCAAGTGCGGGTGCGGGGCAAGGGTTCGAAGGAGAGGATCGTCCCGGTGACCCCATCCGCGATCCGTGCCATCGAGCGATACGAGCTACGCCGGGCCGAGGTGGTGGCCCCGGATGAGCGCGCCCTCCTCGTCAATCCAGCGGGGCGGCGTCTGTCGCGAAGGTCGATTCAGACCTCGGTCCGCCGCTGTCTCGACCGTGTCGCAGGAGCACGAGGACTCTCCACTCATGCTCTGCGCCACACGTTCGCGACGCACCTCATGGAGGCAGGAGCGGATCTATTGGCGGTGAAGGAGCTCCTGGGGCACGTCTCTCTGTCGACGACCCAGATCTACACGCATACGAGCAAGGAACGGCTCCTGCGGGTCTACCGGGATGCGCATCCGCGATCGGAGTAGTGCCGACTCTGAGGGGTATGTCATTTCGGCAGAATGGTTAGATTCACAGCCCCCGCAGAAGGCCCCCACTCAAGGATTCGATGAGCCTCCCCGAGTTCCACGCCACAACCGTTCTCGCGGTTCGCAAAGACGGAAAAGTCGCGATGGGCGGCGACGGTCAGGTGACGATGGGCGATACCGTGGTGAAAGGCTCGGCACGGAAGGTGAGGGAGCTCAAGGACGGCCTCATTCTCGCGGGCTTTGCGGGCGCGGTTGCCGACGCGTTCACCCTTTTCGAAAAGCTCGAAGAGAAGTTGGAGCGCTACCCGGGCAACATGACGCGGGCCGTTGTGGAGCTGGCCAAGGATTGGCGCATGGATCGCTACCTCCGCCGGCTCGATGCCCTCCTGGCGGTCGCCGACAGAGAGCACCTCTTCCTGGTTTCGGGCAATGGCGATGTAATCGAGCCCGATGACGACATCGTCGCGATCGGCTCAGGTGGCTCGTACGCATTGGCCGCTGCACGGGCGCTGAAGGACCATTCGGATCACGACGCTCCCACGATCGTCCGAAACTCTCTCGAGATTGCCGGAGATATCTGCATCTATACGAATCGCGACATTGTCGTGCTGGAGCTCGGCGCGGACCAGGGAGGTGGGGAATGACGACCGAAGCGCTGAAGCGTGCGGATGAAGTGTTGCCCGACGCCCCCCAGGGGGAAGAGGAAGAGGCGGTCTGGCTCGACGAACTGACGCCGAGGCAGATCGTCGCAGAGCTCGACAAGTACATCGTCGGTCAGGACGACGCGAAGAAGGCCGTTGCGATCGTCCTTCGGAACCGGTGGCGGAGGCAGCGCGTCGAGGAAGAGATGCGTCATGAGATCGCGCCGAACAATCTGATCCTCATCGGACCCACCGGTGTCGGAAAGACGGAGATCGCCCGCCGACTGGCTCGGCTCGCGGGAGCGCCTTTCCTCAAGGTGGAGGCATCGAAGTTCACCGAGGTCGGATACGTGGGGCGCGACGTTGAGTCGATCGTGCGTGATCTCGTCGATATCTCGATCAACCTCGTGCGTGCCGATCGGGAGTTCGAAGTCCAGGACCTCGCAGAGAGTCGGGTCCAGGAGAGACTCCTCGATCTGCTCCTGCCGGCAACGAACCCCGAGCCGACACCACCACCTTCCGACGGCACCAGCGTGTTCGTTGCAGGCCCGGACGGAGTGGCGGCGTCAGACGAGGATGGGGTCCAGGAGCGTCGTGCCCGTACGCGCGAGAAACTCGCGAAGCTCCTCGAAGACGGGAAGCTCGAAGAACGCGAGGTCGAGATCGAGGTGACACAGTCGACCTCGATCGATGGGATGATGATTCCCATGGGCGGCGGTGAAGGGATGGACTACAACTTCACCGAGATGCTCCAGGACATGCTTCCGAAGAAGAAGAAGCGTCGGACCGTCTCCGTGGCCGAGGCTCGCCGTGTCTTGCTCCAGGATGAACTCGACAAGCTGGTCGACATGGACGAGGTCGTGAACGAGGCTCTGTATCGGGCTGAAGAGATGGGCATCGTCTTCCTCGACGAGATCGACAAGGTCGCCGGCCAGCGTGGCGGGCAGGGACCTGACGTCAGCCGCGAGGGGGTCCAGAGAGACTTACTGCCCATCGTCGAGGGCTCGACGGTAGCCACGAAGTACGGGCTCGTACGAACCGATCACATGCTCTTCATCGCGGCCGGGGCCTTCCACGTTGCGAAGCCCTCGGACCTCATTCCCGAGCTCCAGGGGCGATTCCCGATTCGGGTCGAGCTCCACACGCTCGGTCGGGAG
>JBDGVS010000295.1:0-3929 GCA_039585535.1 Gemmatimonadota bacterium
AGCGATCCCCGTTTATGTAGAGGCGATCCTGCTCGTAGTCGTATTCCAGGGAATACGTTGTCCGGTCGCCGCCGGTCCAATCCAGCAGGAGCGTCCCTGACCCGCCTGCGCCGGTGGCGGACCAGCGCCCGTCACCTAGCCCCTGATACGCACCGCTTGCCCCGGACCCGTATCCGCCGGCCTGGTTGTTGAAGTGGAACGTCCCGTCGCTGCACAGCCAAAGTTCTGTGGACTCGGTGTACTGAGACCCGGTGAAGTAGCGCGCCACATACCGGCCTCGCAGGTACGGCTCCCACGCATCGTCGCCCGACGCCTGGACGGACGGGGACGCAGCCTCTGTAACCCCGAGACTGAGAGCGAACGCTCGCATGGATTCACGGTGCCCTTCCGCCGCACCCGGCGCCGAGAGCAGGATGAACGCCACCCCGAGCCCCGTGCTCGTGAGACGCACGTCGACTGTCCCTTCCATTTCGGAAGGCGCTCCGCGCACCCCGAAAGCCGAACTGAGGTGCCCGGTTGCGATCTGTCGGACCTCCCCCGCCGGCATGAGCACTACGCCGTCCCCGAGATCGATCGGTTGCCCGAGCTGCGCCCGAGCTTCCGCCTCCGCCATCTGGTCTCCGGTTACGAAGAGGTATCCGTCTCCGGATTCCGCCTCCATCACAAACGACTCGCCGTCGGGCCCCAGCATGCCTCGCCAGCCGACGGGGAGCGTGAGCGTGAGACCAATCGACGGGTCGCTGATCTGCTCCCCGCCGGAGTACATGCGTCCCGGCTGGATTTGCGCGTCCGTGCGTGCCGGGGTCAGGAGAGACAGCATCAGCGCAACCGGCAGCACGGGCCCGGCCGTCACCCTGCTACCGGACCAGAGCATCCAACGCCTGACGGTCGAGGAGCTTCCCCTTGGTGACCACCGCCTCCACCGACCTCGTATTCGTGATGTCGGCCAGCGGATCCGCGGAGAGAAGGACGAGGTCGGCGAGCATTCCCTCCTCGATGGTGCCCATCAGCGTCGTGAGGCCGAAGAACTCGGTCGGCCGGATGGTCGCGGAGTGGAGCGCTTCCATCGGCGACAGACCCGCTCGGACAAGCATCTCCAACTCGCTGTGCAGGCTGTAGCCCGGCGCGGCAAAGCCGATCGGCGTGTCCGTCCCGGCCGCGAGTGGGACACCCGCCTCATGCATGAGATCGACCAGAAAAAGGCTGAAAGCACCGTACGTCGTGTCACGCATCGGTTCGGACTCAACACGACTCGCCTCCGTCGTGGTGCGCCATTCAGTCTGCGCATCCACGGGAAGCTTCTCGAGCAGTGCGTCCCAGTCCGTCCGCGAGAACGGCGACTGGAGGCCGAGTGCGTTCAGCCTCAGAGTCGGCACCTGGATCGTCGATGTCATCGAGGCCAGCACCTCAGCGCACTGAGCCTCATCGAAGGCGGCGACCGACGGCATGCGCTGAAGGTTATGCAGAGCGGTGCGTAGGTCGGCCCCTGGCATCCCCTCGGTATTCTCGAGGCGACGACGGCGTTCGGCGAGGAGCGCCTCCGGGTCCGCGACACAGTCCATCTCGATGTTGCGGAGGTGCTCCAGCGACTGGACCCGCGGCCCTACGTCTCGCGCGCGCAGCGCGAGCGGCACGTGCCCGTCCATCGGCAGTCCCCGAGCCCGAGCCTCCTCGACCAGCACCTCGAATACCTCCGGGGAGACCATCTCGTAGATCTTCACGAAGTCGACGCCGGCTTCGGCCAGGCGGGCCACATTGGCACGGGCCGTCTCGGCATCCGGATTACCGATGCCCAGGAGCGGCCGGTTGTCACCGTCGTAGACGACGAATTCCCCGTCCAGAAGCGGCCCGGCGAAGAACACGCGCGGTGCGGTGGCGCCCTCCATCCGGAGCCGCTCCACGACCGGGGCGACCAGCTCGAGCGGGCCTCCCGTGTCACGGATGCTGGTAATGCCGTGGTTCAGGAAAAGCCCCGGCATCGCTTCCGTAAAGCGCTCGTCGTAGGTGAGGTGGACATGAAAGTCCCAAAGGCCGGGGATGAGATAGCGCCCGGACCCGTCGATGGTCCGCACTGCATTCGCTCCCTGCGCGGCCGGAACGACCGCGGTGATCCGTCCGTCGTCCACAACCACTGTTTGTGCCTCACGGACACCATTGACCGCATCGATGACGGTCACGTTTTCGATCGCGAGATCGACCGGTTGGATTTCCGCCCCGCATGCTGCAAGCATGCATACGAGGGCAAGTGAGCACGTCCGAGTGAGGAATCGGTTGGCCATGGTCCGGGGCGTCTTCGAGAGTCAGGTCCGGACAACCTAGGGCGGCCCGGCACGAATGGGCTACGGGCCCCCGACGACCCTCTGACGACGACAAAGGGACCTGGCGCGCGGGACCGGCCTGGGCGCGGCCGCCGGGTCTCCCTCGCCAAGGCTCTCAGGAGCAACCCATAATAGCTGCACCGGGAGGTGGCCCCCTCTGCACGACGCCCGGGTCATCCGCCGCCAGCAAGGTCGTCGGAGACATCGCGGACGCGATCGGAGAGCCAGCAGGACGGTAGACCGCAGAACGGGCGAGGCGTGCCCTACCAACCACTGACGGAGGTGGCCGAACATGGCGAGGCTCAACTACCGACACCTCGAGTACTTCTGGCACGTCGCGCGCGAGGGTGGCGTCACGGCGGCCAGCAGGGTCCTCCATGTCGGCCAACCGTCGATCAGTAGTCAGATCCGCAAACTCGAAGCCGCTCTCGGCGAGGAGTTGTTCGACCGGTCCGGGAGGAGTATGAAGCTCACCGAGGTCGGTCAGGTGGTCTACGCGTACGCGGACGAGATCTTCGCCATGGGACGAGACCTCACTGCGGCGGTCGACGGCCTGCCCGGCCGAGGCCCCCTGCACCTCTCGGTCGGTGTGGTCGACTGGATTCCCAAGCTCATGGTCCACCGGCTCGTTACACCGGCCCTCAAGGCGTTCGATCACCTCCACCTCGAACTGACGTCCGGGATGCCGGACCCGCTCTTCGCGACTCTCGCGGTCAACGGTTTCGACCTGGTTCTTTCCGACTCACCGCTCCCGACGACGGTCGACGTACAGGCGTACAATCACTTCCTCGGCGAATGCGCTGTCGTACTCATGGGCGCTCCGGCGCTGGCTGAGCGATATCGGGAGGGACTCCCCGACAGTCTGGAGCAGGGACCAATCCTGCTGTCTGGCTTCCATTCGAATCTGCGCCGCGCTCTCCTGAGCTGGTACCGTGAACAGGGGCTCGAGCCGAGAATCGTGGCCGAAGTGGCGGACAGTGCCGTGCTCAAAGTCTTCGGTCAGCACGGACTCGGGATGTTCGCGGTCCCCACTGCGGTGGAGACCGATGTCGCCCGCAAATACCAGGTGGAGCGGATTACCCTCCTCGACGGTGTGCAGGAACGGTACTACGCGATCTCCGTGGAACGCCGGATTCGAAACCCTGCCGTGGCTGCGATCACCGCCGCGGCTCGAGAGGGACTGTTCGTCTCCGGGACTGGCCACACAGAAGCGGAGCCATAAAGGCCAGACCCATTCGATGAATCGATCACAGACCCCCGGTGAATTCGATTTCTCTAATCACGGGCCACGACGCACATTGAGCCTTCGGTACCGGAGCGCCGACTAGACCCTTCCTACAGGAGAGTCGTATGCCTCGTACAGCGACCGCGCAGAGCAGCGGCGCGTTCCACGGGGCAGGCGCACGCAGCAAGGCTCCCACTCTGGAGAAGCAACTCGGGCTCTGGGACGTGTATGCGCTCGCGACCGGGGCGACGCTCAGCTCCGGATTCTTCCTGCTGCCAGGACTAGCAGCCGCCGGAGCGGGCTCGGCTCTCTCGTTTTCGTACGTCCTCGCGGCCGCGATCCTGCTGCCGGGGCTGCTCTGCCACGTCGAACTCGCGACGGCGATG
>JBDGVS010000296.1:0-3927 GCA_039585535.1 Gemmatimonadota bacterium
GCGCGACCGAGTCAGCCCAGCACGAGGCCGAGTCAGCCGGGCGCTCGACCGACGCAACCGAGCACCCGTCCGAGCCAGCCCGGCGCACGCCCAACTCAACCGAGCACTCGGCCCTCACCCAGCGGTCCGTCCCAGCTCGACCGGAGCAGTCAGTCCCGAGCCCGGGGTAACGCGCGAGCACAGGACTTTCAGCGGACGAGGCCAGCCCCACGCGGTGGTCGCCGCGGACGAGGGGGCGATCGCTGACCTCCTCCCACCGCCACAGGGCCCCGGCGGTCGTCTCAATCGTCGCCGCGGTTGCAGGTGCGCTCTCGGCTTGTTCGAGCGATGAGTCGTCTGGAGCCGGGGCGGTAGCCGTCGCCTCGTACGTCGGGGGCGCCGCATGCGCGGACTGTCATCAGGAGGAGACCGCGCGGTGGAGCGGTTCGCATCACGACCTCGCCATGGAGGAGGCCACCGAGGAGTCCGTGCGAGGCGACTTCGACGACGTGGAGTTCACGTACGCTGGCGTGACGTCCCGCTTCTTCCGGCAAGGTGACGCCTTCGTCGTCCAGACGGACGGGCCTGACGGCACACTCACGGATTACGAGGTGGTATACACGTTCGGGGTCGAGCCGCTGCAACAGTACCTCGTCGAATTTCCTGGCGGGCGCATGCAGGCACTCAGCCTCGCCTGGGATGCCCGGCCGGCCGAGGAAGGGGGCGAGCGGTGGTTCCATCTCCTGCCCGAGGACACACCGGCCGCCGGAGACGAGTTGCATTGGACCGGGCGCACCATGAACTGGAATTACATGTGTGCCGAGTGCCATTCGACCAACCTCATGAAGGGGTACAACCCGACCACCGATGTGTACAAGACGACCTGGTCGGACGTCGACGTATCGTGCGAAAGCTGCCACGGACCGGGATCCGCCCACGTCGAAGAGCCCGGCCCGTGGGTCGCGGACGCTGTGGCTGCTCCGAGCGGTGGCTGGGTCTTCGACGAGGGTGAGCCGATCGCCCGACGCTCGAACGCCCTTCCCGATCAGAGCCAGGTCGAGACGTGCGCGCACTGTCACGCGCGGCGAGCCACGATCGAGGAGGGTCGGACTCCGGGTACTCCGATCGCCGACTCGGATATCGTGAGTCGCCTCGACGAAGGCCTGTACCATGCGGACGGACAGATTCTCGACGAGGTGTACGTCTACGGCTCGTTCGTCCAGAGCCGCATGTACGCCGCTGGCGTGCGCTGCTCGGACTGCCACGACCCACACACGCTCGAGTTGAAGCAGCCGGGCAACGCCGTGTGCGCTCAGTGTCATCTCCCATCGACATTCGACACACCCGCCCACCACAATCACCCCGCCGGATCAGCCGGGGCTCAGTGCGCCGACTGCCACATGCCTGAACAGACGTACATGGTCGTAGATCCGCGGCGGGATCACTCGATGCGTATCCCCCGGCCGCACCTCACCGCTGAGATCGGCACGCCGAACTCCTGCACCGCCTGTCACGCGGAGGAATCCGTCTCGTGGGCAGTGTCGGCCGTAGAGGAGTGGTATGGCGTGCCCGACGCCGAAGATGAGACAAGGATGCGGGCGGCCCGTGCGATTCACGCCGCACGCGAGCGGGCGCCAGGCGCCACCGCTAGCCTCACGGCGGTAGCGAATGATCCCACTGAATCCGGCATCACCCGGGCCACAGCCCTGTCTCTGGCCGCATCCGATCCGTCGCCAGAGACGCTCGCGTTATTGAGTCGCCATGCGAGCGATCCGGATCCGCTGGTCCGATTGGGCGCGCTCGCTGGAGTCGAGAGTCTCCCCCCGGAAGCCCGCATCCAGGTCGCGTTCGGACTACTGCGCGACTCCATCCGGGCTGTCCGTATCGAGGCCGCTCGGGTTCTCGCTCCAACCCCGATGGCCTCGCTCACCGACGCTCAACAGGCGCTGCTGTGGGAGGTCTCCGACGAGTATGTGGCCGCGCTCGGAGTGAATGCGGACCATCCCGCTGCACGGACCAACCTGGCCAACTTCTACATGCAGCGAGGCATGCCCTTCGAGGCCGAGACCGCCTACCGCGATGTGATCGCATTCGATCCGACATATCTACCGGCCTACCTCAACCTCTCGGACCTGTATCGAGCCATGGGCCGGGACCGGGACGGAGAAGCTGTTCTGGGGCAGGGACTTCTCGCTGCTCCAGAACATCCGACCCTGCTCCACGCCCGCGGCCTCCTCGCGGTCCGACTCGGTCGGATTGACGACGCACTGTCCGATCTCGAAGCAGCGGCACGCCTCTCGGCTGGAGAGCCGCGCTACGCCTACGTCCTCGCCGTGGCGCGCAACTCAGTCGGTGACATAGATGGAGCCATCACGGCGATCGACGACGCGCTCACCGCGAATGGTGAAGAGACGGAGCTGCTGAGGCTCGCGGTGTCGATCCTCCGAGACGCGGGCCGACTCGAAGAAGCTCGACAGTATATGGACCGGCTGCCATCCGAGGCCTCTGGCGGGCGTTAGTCCGCGGTCCCGCCGATTGTCAGTCCGGGTCCGTGCGACCGGACGTCAGAAGAAGTAGTACCGCATCTCCACGCCGACCTCCCATACGGTCATTTTTTCCGCTTCGGTAAACGGCACGCGATTGACCGTCGACACCAAGGAAAGCTGCATGTCGGTCGGTCGGGTGTATGTCAGGCGCACGCCGACGGCCGTCCAGGGCCCGTTCGCAGATCCGATCGCGGAAGCATCGTCGTCCGTCCGCCCGGTCAGGGCGATCCCGATCGGCACCCCCTGTGACTTCAGGTCCACGCTGACTCCGCCCACGAGCCCGAACAGCCATTCGGTCTCTCGGTCTCGGAGAGACTCCCCGAAGCTGGCTGTGCCGGTTCCATAGACGCCGAAAACGCTACTGATCGACAGTGCGTAGTGAACGGACGAGCCCACTCGGAGCGATGGCGTGGTGGTAATGAGCTCGGGGGGGCGGCCCTGGACCCTATCTTCGACGAAACCCAAGGGTTCGATGAACGCGATATCCCGCCTCGCGAGATACAACGAGCCACTGAGCAGCGACCGCTCCGATTCGCGAAGCTGCGCGAGCCACCCCACCTCGAAACCGACCCCGTACGAGACCCCCGTTTTCACGAGGGACGGACCGTCGGTACCCGTCCGCGCCCTCCCCAATATCTCGGTGTAGACCCCCAACCAATCCCGCACGGCATACTGGTATTCGAACGCGAGGTTGGTCACGAGAAGCTCTCCGCCCAGATCGACGAGTGTGTCTCCTTCGGGCAAGATCACCGTGCCGTAGTCCAGCTCTCCGCTTTTCCCAGCGCCGATACTCAGCTTCACCGTGGTACGCACGAAGGGCATGCGCATCAGCGGCGCCTCGACGAAGCTGTGCCCAGCCTTCGTCGGCACGGTCTGAGCAGGTGCCTGCCCCCAGGTCCCGAGCGGAAGCGCCAGGGCAACCAGTATCGCGCCCCAAGCTGCAGAGATGTACGGGCTCAAGTACCACCACCCTCGCGTGGACCGCCCAGTGGGAACTCGACGCCGGCGCTCAGCCCGAACCCGGAGAACTTGAAGCGCTGTGGGAGGCTCCAGTCCACAGGCTGGAATCCAGGCTTCGTGACGTTCACGAGGCTCTGACCCCACCCCACCTCCATCGAGATCACCTGCCGCCCCAGAGGAACTCGAACACCGACCGCCAGCGACATGCTCACATCCCACGGATTGAGATTTCCGAGGACGTCCTGCGGCAGGGGAGCTGGTTCCACGGAGAAGGGCGTCAGGCCGAGGGTGCTGAAGGAGGCATCAACCAGATAGCCGAGTTCGACTAACGACGTCACATAAATGCGGGCACGGCTCGACTGCACCCGCAGCCCGAGCGGCAAGATTACATACGTGATCGCAAGCTCGGAGAATGACTTGCCACCTCCTGGAAAGCTGGACT
>JBDGVS010000297.1:0-3925 GCA_039585535.1 Gemmatimonadota bacterium
CACCGCCGCCACCGTCGCCGCTCTGGTACCCGGCCGGCTGTCCGCCGCGCTGACCCCTTCCGTCACGATCGCTCCCCAGGTCAGCCCCGAAGGAAGGCTACGCGAGCTGGGGATCGAATTGCCGACCCCGCGCGCGCCCGTTGCCACGTATGTCCCGGCGGTGACCATTGGAACGACGGTCTACCTCGCCGGCCACACGCCCCGTATGCCGGGCGGTGCACCGGGCATCATCGGCAAGGTCGGCGACGACATGACACTCGAGGAGGGGCAGGATGCGGCCCGCATGGTCGGACTTCTCGTCCTCGCCACGCTGCGCGCCCACGTCGGAAGCCTCGATCGGGTCGCTCGTCTCGTGCGGACCTTCGGAATGGTCAACGCAACGCCCGACTTCACCGAGCAGCCGCAGGTGATCAACGGCTTCAGCGACTTCATCGTCGACGTATTCGGTGAGGAAGCCGGCAAGGGAACCCGCGCAGCGGTCGGCATGGGCTCACTGCCCGGCGGCATGGCCGTGGAAATCGAGACGTTCTGGGAGCTGAGGAGCTAGCCCTCGCAGAGGCGGGCTACGCCTCGCCTACCGCCTCACGCACCTGCCGCTGGAGCCGTGCGAGGATCGCCGACATCCCGCGCACCCGCAGGGGCGAGACCACAGCCTCGAGTCCCATCGGACTGTAGAAGTCCGGTGGGACAGCGAGCACGTCTTTCCAGTGCTCGCCTTCGAGCCCCATATAGAGAATGCCTGCGAAGCCACGCACGGTAGGGCTCTCGGGTGGCGCATCGAAGAACAGATGGACCGAGCCGTCGTCGTCGATCTCGGTCGCCACGAAGAAGGGGCTCTGGCACTCGTGCACCTGCTCGAGGGCGGACCGGTCGGCCGCGAACACCTCGGGGAGTGGGGGCACGCGCTTGCCGTACTGAAGGAGCGCCTGAACGCGAAGCTCGATAGGAGCCTTCTCGAACCGGCGAACGACTTTGTCGAGTTCTGCTGGAATGCTCATGCGCGAAGCTACCGCCGGGCCGGGTGCCAGTTCCAGGGAGGGCGACGCCAGACGTGTATACCTTCTTCCCAGGAGAACCCATATCGGAACGACGGGTACCCGTTGTTCCGTTCCGCGCCCGACTCGTCGAGGAGTCCCCATGTCCGTCCCGAACGACCCCAACTCAGGCTTCCAGCAGTACGCCCATCCCGAGAAGCTCGTGTCCACGGAGTGGCTCGCCGCCAACCTCGAGCATGCAGACATCGTCGTCGTCGTGTCGGACGAAGATGTGCTCCTGTACGACGTGGGTCACATCCCGGGTGCCGTGAAGGTCGACTGGCACATGGACCTGAACGACGCGCTGACCCGCGACTACCTCGATGGCGAGAAGTTCGCCGCGCTCATGGCGTCGAAGGGCATCGGTCGGGACACGACCGTGATCTTCTACGGCGACAACTTCAACTGGTGGGCGGCGTACGCGCTCTGGGTCTTCACTCTCTTCGGCCATGCCGACGTCCGACTGCTGGACGGCGGACGGAAGAAGTGGATCGACGAGGGGCGCCCGATCACGACGGATATGCCGGACCGACCCCGAACCGAGTACCCGGTCGTGGAGCGCAACGACGCTCCGATCCGCGCGTACCGCGAGGATGTCATGGCGCACCTTCAGACGTCCGGTCGACTCGTGGACGTGCGCTCGCCCGAGGAGTTCAGCGGCGAGAAGCTCCACATGCCCGACTATCCGCAGGAGGGCGCCATGCGCGGCGGGCACATCCCCGGAGCCGCGAGCGTGCCCTGGAAGCGTGCCGCCAACGACGATGCGACGTTCCGCTCGGCGGAGGAGCTGCGCGCGATCTATCAGGAGGAGCAGGGCCTGAACGCTACCGACGACGTGATCGCGTACTGCCGGATCGGCGAGCGGTCGAGTCACACCTGGTTCGTCCTGCACTACCTGCTCGGCTTCCCGAACGTCCGCAACTACGACGGCTCCTGGACCGAATGGGGCAACCTGGTGCGGGCGCCGATCGAACGCTGACGGCGGTGAGGTGCTAGCGGCGGACTCGAAGGAGCCAGAGAACGTCGACCGCGAACGAATACGTGAGCGTCACGAGTCCGGTCGCGGCGACGAACGCCGCCATGGGGCCCGGGATGATCGGGCCGAGCGCCACCAGTAGCACGACGCCCTGAACGACGCAGACGACCTTCCGGCGCAGGCTCTCCGGGAGGTCGCCGTTGAGGGCGGGCACGACCCAGGCGGCGGCGACGAAGGCGTAGCGCATCAGGCCGATCAACAGCACCCAGGGGCCCGCCATACCACCTGCCCACACCAGGAGTGACAGCGCCATGATCAATGCGGCGTCGAACTCCATATCGAAGCGTGCGCCGAAAGCCGACGACGTGCCCGTTTTACGGGCGACTCGTCCGTCCACCCCGTCGAGGATCATGGCCACCGTCGACACGACGATCACCCACCACCTCGCTCCGATTCCGAGACCGAGCGGCTGGACCGCCAGCGCGAGGACGGGAAGGGCCAACGCGGCCCGAAAGAGGGTCACCCGGTTGGCCGCGCCGATTCCCGGGCCCGCCCGGTCCGCGGGGAGCCAACGGAGGATCATCGAGGCGAGCGTCAGATACAGCACCGCGACGACGACCGGATAGCTGGCCGGCCGCCCGATAAGCCACCACGTTGGCGCCGCCGTGGCGACCACGACCGGCACCGCCAGGACGAGGTCCAGCCGCGCGCTCCCCTGGGAGGGCGTGGGAGCACGGATCGCGGAGGGCGGGGTAGCGGGTAGACTCATGCTTCCAGTTCGGGGCACAACGAGAATTCGACGACGCACGGGGTGTCGACTTGCTCAACGACAACGCACGCCATTTCCGGGTTCGAGTACCCGGCTCAGGGGAGATCGTGGCCGCTCCGCTCCCGGAGCGGCAAGAGGGGGACGTCCAGGTACGCTCGCTCTACTCGGGGATCAGTCGCGGGACCGAGACGTTGGTCTTCCGGGGAGAAGTGCCTCCGTCCCAGTACGAGGCGATGCGCGCGCCCTTCCAGGAAGGCGACTTTCCCGGCCCGGTGAAGTACGGGTACGCGAGTGTGGGCGAAGTCGAAGAGGGGCCCGAGGCGCTCGTCGGCCAGACCGTCTTTTGTCTCTATCCGCATCAGGACCGCTACATCGTCCCGTCGTCGGCAGTGGTCGCGCTCCCGAGTGCGGTGCCTGCAGAACGCGCCATCCTCGCGGCAAACATGGAGACCGCGATCAATGCGGTATGGGACGCACGACCCGGCCCGGGTGATCGCGTCGTCGTCTTCGGCGCCGGCGTCGTCGGGAGTCTGGTCGCGTGGCTGTGCGGCCAGCTGCCCGGAAGCCACGTGCTGCTCGTCGACCCGGACGATTCGCGCCGGAGCGTCGCCGAAACACTCGGCGTCCACTTCTCGGCAACGCCGCCGGAGGGCGCTGACGCGGACCTCGTGGTGCATGCGAGCGGGAATCCTGCGGGCCTGGTCGACGCGCTCGCAGTCGCGGGCCCCGAGGCGGTGGTTCTGGAACTCAGCTGGTTCGGTGACCAGTCGGTCCCCCTTCCGCTGGGCGAAGCCTTCCACGCACGTCGCCTCACCATCCGCAGCAGTCAGGTAGGCCGAATCCCCGTGGATCGGACGCCGCGCTGGAGCTACGCCCGGCGTATGGCCCTCGCCCTGGAGCTTCTCGCCGACCCGGTGCTCGACTGTCTCGTGACCGGAGAAAGCACCTTCGACGAGCTTCCCGACCTGATGGCCTCACTCGCAGAGGACGCTGCCGGCGTCCTCTGCCATCGCATCCGTTACAAATGACCTCGAGGAATGACCCATGTATAGCCTGAACGTCCGAGACCACTTCATGATCGCCCACAGCTTCCAGGGAGAAGTCTTCGGACCTGCCCAGAAGCTTCACGGCGCCACCTACGTCGTC
>JBDGVS010000298.1:0-3908 GCA_039585535.1 Gemmatimonadota bacterium
TACCTCGATGTCCCATATGCCTTCGAAGACCTGCCACGGTTCGCCGGCCGCCGCGCCGATCTCGAACAGCGTGTCGAAGGTGAGGGACTGGAGCGTCGGTGGATGGTCAGGGGCGTCGTCCGTACACCCCCCTGGCACCATGAGGGCGAGTCCGGCCCCGAGGGCCACGGCCCAGCGGGCCGCGACGTGCGTCGGGAGGCGTGCTGGGAGCGTTGTCATCGTCTCGGCATCCCGGGAATCGTCACGAGCCCGCCCCCGGAAAGGTGTGCCGCATGACCGTCCGCGTTCCGCTCACTCTCGGTCATGGGTACGAGCGGGTAACCTCCCTGAAAGAAAATCCCATGGCGGAGCGCCATGATTTCCCATTCGTCCTGGTCGGTAACGGCGAGCATCGGATCCATGAAGAAGTCGAGTGTCGCCTCGATCGCCACGGGCACGTCGGACGTCTCGGGCGAAGCGAGGACGTCGGCCAGCACTTCCAGAAGCATGCTCAGGTTGTCCCAGATCATCGCAGTCTCCGGACTTTCCCAGATGAGGCCGGGAGCGATCGCAGGAGCCAGGGGGATCTCGCTGGGGAAGAAGTCCGGAGGCTCCCCGTAGCTGAGCTTCGCGAAGTATCGCGAGGTCACGGTGTCGATGCCCGCCAGGCGCTCTGGTCCCGGATCGAGGTCCGTGAGGGGCTCCGTGGCGGCGAGTCGCGCCCAATGACCCGCCCACAGGAGGCCGGTGAGGTCGGCGTATCCGGTTCGGAAGCCCAGCGCGTACGCATGGCCATAAAGGATATCCATGTCCTTCGGTGCGCTCGGTAGCGCGACCTCGGCCCGACTCCGGTAGCGAAGCACGGCATCGGCAAGGGCAGCGCTTTGATCCTCGACGTCCGGATCAGCCAGAGTCGACATCACTTCGCGCTGGAATGCCTGGCCCCATCCGATGATCTCGGCGCCACGGGCACCGAGCGCAGCGTATCCGGCCGTTGCCGCGTCGGCTTCGTCGTCGGCCGTTCCCTCGCTCTGGACCAGAAAGGTGAGGCGATCGATCATGTCGAACTCGAAGCCGAACGTCGGGAGGTCGCCACCGCTCGCACGGACGACGTCGCCTTCACCGGCCAGTTCAGCGAAGAGCACCCCGTGGGCGCGCTCCATGCGGACCATCAGGTCGTAGAGATCCGGGTGGTGCTGTCGGAGCGCGTCTGCACGTCCCAACTCGGCCGTGTCCTGTGCCACGGCTGGCCGGGGGGCCACGAGGACGGGGACGAGGGCCGCGACAAAGAGGAGCGCGGTCCGGCGGGGCATGGGGAAGGCGACCTTACTTCGGGCTTGTTGCGTCGGGATGACCGGCCCATTCTGGCCAAAGCGAATCATGACAGCAACCGGATCTCCCGAGACGCAGACATGGGATGAGTCGCCGAGAACCCTCACCACACAGGCTCCGAATAGCTCTGGCGACCCTCGCGTCGGTTCTGCTGCTCGTGGCCAGCGTACCAACGGCGGCCCTCTCTCATCTGGCGCCTCACATCACGCTCGACGCCTCGTTTCCTGAAGACGAAGCGGCCGTGGACCGAGAGGTGACGGAGGTGCGTCTCTTCTTTTCCGACGCGCCCCTCATGCGTGGCGCCTCGATCCGGGTCGTTGATTCCTCCCGCAAACTCATTCGGAGTAGTCCGCCGGTTGCTGACTCGGACGACCCGAAGCAGCTCTCCGTCCAGCTCCCGTCCGCGCTTCAGGGTGGAACGTATGTCGTCCAGTGGCGCTGCATCGCCGAGGACGGGCACGTAATGCGAGGCTCGTTCACCTTCGATGTGGTCGACCTTTGATCTGGGTCCTCACCACGCTCCAGCAGTGGCTTCTCTTCACGGGGACCGCGCTCGTTGTGGGATGCGTCGCGTGGCGAGTCCAGGTGCTGCCGGGGGCGATGCGGGCCCTGCCGGCCGACGGCGTGTCTGCGATGACCGGCATCGAACGGCGTGTGGCCCAACTGGGTCTGGCGTCGACTGCCGTCCTGGTGGTCGCCTGGATTCTGCGGATGGTCGTGCAGGTCATGGGCTTTCGCGACCCGTTCGTGCCGCTGTGGGACGACGTCTCGTTTCTCCTCTTCGAGATCTTCTGGGGCACGGTCTGGATGGTGCAGGGAGCGGTACTCCTGCTCCTTGCCGTGTCTCTGTGGCTGGCTGGTCGAAGTCGTTTCGGGTGGGTAGCGGCGACTCCTCTGGTCGTCGCGCTCGCGGTGACACTCGCGATGTCCGGACACGCGATGGGGGCAGACGCTCGGACGCTCGTCGTCACCGCCGATGCCGTGCATATGCTGGCGGTCGGGAGCTGGATCGGCTCTCTGGCCGTGATCCTGGCTGTCGGGCGCTCTGTGGGAGCGGGTGGTTCGGGGCTCTTCGCCGCACAGATTCGACGATTCTCCTCGATGGCCCAGGTGAGCGTTGCGGCTATGATCTCGATGGGGGTGCTGCTTTCCTGGACGCACCTTCATGCCGTATCGGATCTGTGGACGTCGTCGTATGGCCGAATCCTGTCTGCCAAGGTGGCGGTTGTCTTCGGCATCCTCGGCCTGGGTCTATGGAACTGGAGACAGGGCCTCGACGGCTGCGACAGTCAGGAAGGGGCGGCGGTCGTTCGGCGCCGGGCGATCTGGGAGGTGTCACTCGCCGTGGGGGTGATTCTCCTCACCGCTGTGCTCGTGCACTCGGCGAAGCCATGAACGTCGGAGCGAGGATCGCGGCGCCGGCCATCGCAGCGCTGGTCCTGGCCGGATGTGGAGCGGCCGGAGACGCCGATGTTGTTGAGATGAGCGAGGGAGAGGCGCTCTTCATAGCGAATTGTGCCGAGTGCCACGGCGCGAACGCCCTCGGCGACGGTCCGCTGGCCACGAGCCTTCCGGTCCCGCCACCGAGTCTCATGGATCATCTCGGGCACCACCCTGGGGATCAGCTCGTGCGAATCATCCGAGCGGGGCTACCGCCGGCAATGCCCCCGGCTCCGCTCTCGGAGGACGAGGTGCGACTCGTAATCGACTACGCGTGGACGCTCGTGCCGGACTCGTTGGTGGAGGGGCTTCGGGAGATGCAGCGCATGGCGGAGATGGGGATGGGCATGGAGATGGACGTGCCCATGGACAGCATGCGTCACTGATTCCGACAAATCCCAACCGGTAGGCTTCTTTCGGATGGGAGCGGGCGGTCCCAAACTGTTCCCAGATTGCGAAGAAGCGAACAACAGCGAGGAGCACAGGTTGCCGAGACTCGAGACCACCCTGACGCTCGCCCTGGTGGGCATGGCTTCGTTGGCCGTCAGTGTGGATGCCCAGGACTGGACCCAGCGAGAGTTTCCCTTGGCGCCCTCCAATGCGACCGGGAACTTCGTGGCTCCGTATTTTGATGGCTTCTACCCGAACGAGGACGGCACCTACACGCTCTCGTTCGGCTTCCTGAATCGGAATGACGCGGACCTGATCGAGATTGCGCTCGGTGAGGACAACTTCATTGAGCCGGCCGAGTACGACGGAGGCCAGCCGTCTTCGTTTCCGGTCGGGCGTTCTATCGGGGTGTTCGGTGGCCCGCGTGAGCGTGGCGCGTTCGGCGTCGTGGTGCCCGCTGACTTCGAAGGTGATGTCTGGTGGACGGTGACCACCAACGGATACACGACCCGGGTCCCGGGCCGACTCGAGTCCCCGGGCCCGATTATCAAAGGGGCTTATGAGTTGAGTACGGGGGCGATGGCAGAGGGCTCGCTCCGCCCCGGCATCCGCTTCAGTGAGGACGCGCCGTACAGTTGGGGCGTACGAGGCGTCGAGGCCCCCGAGGAGTTGACGGCCTCGGTTGGGGAAGCTGTCGAGATCCGTTTCTGGGCAGTCGACCGCGGCGAACGAGAGCTGGGCCCGGTGAATATGACCCTCTGGAAGCA
>JBDGVS010000299.1:0-3897 GCA_039585535.1 Gemmatimonadota bacterium
TTTCTGCCACGCCGGGAAAGACACAGGCGCTCAACTTCTACTGTGTGAACGACGACTTCTTTCTCGTCGACCTTCCGGGATACGGATACGCGAGGGTTCCTGAATCGATGCGGGACAGCTGGGCCGGATTGATCGACTGGTATCTCACTCAGTCGGGGGTGCGCGGGGTGGTCCACCTCGTCGACGCTCGACACAAGCCAACCAAGCATGATCTGCGCATGGTGGCCTACCTGGCAGAGCTCGGACTACCCACCCTGATCGTCCTCACCAAGGTCGACAAGCTCAAGCGCAGTGAGCGGGCCGCGTCGCTGCGCAGAGCGCTCGACACTCTGGAGCTCGACGAGTCCCAACTGCTCTCCTTCTCGTCCAAGACCGGCGAGGGGCGGGACGAGCTTCTGGAGGCGCTTGAAGAGATCGTGACCGGAGCTCCATCGACATGATGGGCGTGGTCAGACGGCGACGCGGCCTCCTGATGGTTCTCGGGCCGATGCTGCTGACCGGCTGCACGATCGCACCGTCGCCCGGAGTCGTCGCGGCTCCGAGCGACGATACCCTGCCACCACCCGGATACGGGACACTGCGGCAGGACGAAGTGACCATCCAGATGATGAGCGGGCCACTTCAGATCCAGGTCACACCCCTCGACGAGTCCATAACGCGCGTCACGGCTCCCGACACGTGGAAGCGCCTCTCCGGGATGGCCGCCGCACACGAAGGACGGGCGCCGTCCGGGAGCATGCTCTTCCTGGTTTCCTTCTTCTCCGATCAGCCCGGTATTCGCTTCGTGCCGGAACAGGTGCAGCTCATCTCCCGCGGAATCCGGGTGCGGCCCAGCGCCATCCTCCCGGTGACACCGGCGTGGGGACAGCGTCGCCTGCAGCAGCGGCGGACCGAAATGGCTGTGTATGCCTTCCCGACGGGGATCGACCTCGAGGCAGACCTCCAGCTCGCGTACCAACTCGAACAGACATCGTCGTGGGCCGGCATCATCACGCGCGTCCAGGCCGAGCGCGGTCGTGCTCGGGGACGTGCCGGAGTCGGAAGCTGAAGGCCGCTCAGGCCTCCAATCCGTACTTCGTGATCTTCCGGTAGAGCGTCCTCTCACCAATCCCGAGCATCTCAGCCGCCTTCCGTCGATTGCCACGGACCTGGTCGAGCGCCGCTGAAATCGCCTGACGCTCCATGTCATCGATCGTCATTCCCGGCCGGAACACGACGACGCCCTCTTCCTCCGCCAGAGTCGAGAGATCGAGTTCCTCAGGTGCGACTCCAGGGGTGTAGGCGGCGATCTCCACCACCTGGTGCTCTTCGCCCTCTCCGGGACCGCCCATGAGCTCGACGCCCTTCCTGTCGCGCCCCAGCCGTCCCCCTGCCCCGACATGGCCCAGTACTGCGCCTCCTACTACCGGGACCGAGATATCGTCCCGGTATGCTTCGAAGTCCCGGCGGAGGTCGTCCATATCGACCCGAAGCTCGACGAGCGTGCGAAAAACGAACTCCAGCTCCGGGCGGAGCGCTGCCGCACCCTGCGATCCCGCACGGGGGATCGGCACCGGCAACAGGGCGCCACCTCGCCCCTGACGCACTTCGTCGGGCAGGTCCTCGGGCCGAATCGCCTTCCCGTGTGCGAGCACGACCATCGACTCGACGAGATTTCTCAGCTCCCGGACGTTACCCGGCCAACTGTAGTCGATGAGCAGCTGCAGCGCTTCGGGTGAGATCCCGGGGAACTTCCGATCGTTACGGTCGGACACGTCGCGGACGAAGCCCTCGACCAGGAGAGGAATGTCCTCTCGTCGATCCCGAAGGGGTGGCAACTCGATGGACAGGACATTCAGGCGGAAGTACAGATCGCGGCGGAAGTCGCCAATCGCGACGAGCTGACGCAGCTCCTGGTTCGTCGCCGCAACGATCCGGACGTCCACCTTGATGGTGCTCTCCGCACCGACTCGGTGGAACTCTCTCTGCTCGAGGACTCGAAGGAGCTTCGTCTGAGTCGCGAGCGGCATCTCGCCGATCTCGTCGAGAAAAATCGTACCGTGGTCGGCCAGCTCGAACAGGCCCTTCCGGGCGTCGATAGCTCCAGTGAAGGCACCCTTCTCATGACCGAAGAGCTCAGACTCCAGCAGCGTCTCGGAGAGTGCCGCGACGTTGACCGCGATGAACGGCTTGTGGCGGCGGGGCGAAAGCGCATGGATGCCGCGTGCGACGAGCTCCTTTCCCGTACCGGACTCGCCTGTGACCAACACCGTCGAGGCGACCGGTGCGATCTGCACGACTCGCTCGAGCACCTGCCGCATCGGATCCGTGCGACCAACGATCCCCGTCACGGCGCGAAGATGCATTCGTTCGACCGCCCGACTCCCCACGAGAACGATGTCTTCGACAGACGACGACGCCAGGAAGACCTCCTCGAAATCGGACATTCTCGACGGCGCGGGTCCGTCCTCGGCCGCAATGGCGAAGACCGGAATGTGCAGCGTGTGGATCGCCTGACGGGCCAGTGGGCCCGACTCGTCGACATCTCCCGTCAGCACGAGGAGCGCCGCCGTCGTCTCAGCCCTCAGTCGCTCTCCCGGCGTCACCAGGTCGGTCTCGTACCCAGCCGCCTCGAAGCCGGCTCGCAGCGCGCCCGCCTTCGGTAGATCATGCGTGGAAATCAGAACGCTACCGCTCATGAGCCCCCCGCATGATGTGGCGCGTCTCGTCCGCGGAGCAGATCGATCGCGTGCGCGACGAGCGGTTCCAGCACCTCGAGGCCATCAGCTACCCCACCGGGGCTGCCAGGCAGATTCACAATGAGCGTACGCCCACGCGTACCCGCCACCCCACGAGAAAGGACGGAGTACGGTGTCGACTCGAGACCCCGAAGCCGAATCGACTCCTGGAGGCCCGGCACCTCCCGCTCGATCACCGCGCGCGTCGCCTCCGGTGTCACATCACGCATCGTGAGGCCAGTGCCCCCGGTGGTGAGAAGTAAGTCACAGCCGTCATCGGCCCATTGCGAGAGCGCCGGCACGATCGCGTCGGTCTGATCGGGCACTACGTCCCGATGACTCACCTGGTAGCCCCGTTCGGCGCACCACGCGACGATCCTCGCGCCACTCACGTCCTCGCGCTCACCGCGCGCTGAACGGTCGCTGACCGTGAGCACCCCGACCCGGATCGTCGAAGCCGTTTCCATGGTCAGCGCCGAATCGAGCCCTCGGTGTAGAACGGAGGGCGCTGGACGACGGCATCGATCAGCCGCCCTCGCGCGTCGATCTGAACGACCGTATCGGCCTTTGAGAGCGCAACCGGTACGTATCCGAGCGCGACACCGAAGCCGAGCGTCGGACTGACCGTACCACTGGTTACGTTGCCAACGACCTCCCCGTCCGACACCACATCGTACCCTGGGCGCGGGAAGCCCTTCCCCGTCATTCGGAGACCGACGAGACGGCGCTCGACTCCGGCTTCCTTCTGTGCCGCCAGGGCAGCACGGCCAACGAAGTCGCCCTTGTCGAGCTTCGTCACCCAGCCCAGACCGGACTCCAGAGTCGTGTGCTCCTCATCGAGGTCATTCCCGTAGAGCGCATAGCCCACCTCCAGCCGCAGAGAATCGCGCGCCCCCAGGCCAGCGGGAATGAGTCCCGCATCCGATCCGGCCTCCAGTAGCGCCCGCCAGAGAGCAGCTGCACGGTCGGCCGGAACGTACAGTTCGAAGCCGTCCTCCCCGGTATACCCGGTCCCACTGATAATCGCCGGTACCCCCGCCACCTCACCCTCCAGGAAGCGGTAGTAGTGAACGTCGTCCACATCGAGATTTGCGAGCGGACGGAGGATCTCACGCGCACCCGGTCCCTGAAGCGCGAGCAAGGCCGTCGCATCCGATACGTCCTCGATCTCGACGTCGAA
>JBDGVS010000300.1:0-3896 GCA_039585535.1 Gemmatimonadota bacterium
CCGCCGATTTCGTGCGCTTCGAAAGCCTCCGCCATCCGTACGTCGGTGTTGCTCACGATCGTGAGGTACTCACGCCACGGATCGAGCGGACTGAGTGCGCTCGTGGTCAGATCGAAATTCCGCCCGACGTCCGCGGGATCCCACAGATTCTGGCTCGCGCCCCAATCGCTGCATCCGGCGGCACCGTGTACGAGCTCGATGGCCACGAAGCGGGTGGAATCGGCGGCTGGAACCCCGGCCGCAAGTCGTCCAGCCGGCACCATCGCGTCCAGAAACGGAAGCGCGACTGAGGCGCCCATTCCCTTCAGGAAGGAGCGCCGCTCGATATGAGTGCCAGGGATGTAGGTCATGCGAGCATCTCTCTGAGAGGACCGCCTTCCAATCTAGTGCTGCGTACCCTTATAGACACCGGAAGTCTCCGTGTTGCTTAACGTCTCTCCACGAAGCCGGAACGCGTCCGAATGCACGACACCGCGCACGAAGGAAGAGATCCGGTAGTCATGGTCCGACGCATCGCGTACGATCGCCCGGACCGTGGGCTGGTCGGTGTACTCGACCCGGCGACCGAGCGCGTAGGCCATGAGGTTTTGTGTGAACGTCCGCAGGAGTGGCTCCGGCCGCCGCAGAAGAGCATCGATCAGCGCAGACGGCGCGTCGATCGGCGTGCCATCGTAGAGCTCTCCACGCGTGTCGATCGGGGCACCGTTTTCACGGATCCGCCACCGCCCGGTGACGTCGTAGCTGTCGAGTGCCAGACCGATCGGGTCGATGAAGCGGTGGCATGAGTTACATGTGGGATTCGCCCGGTGCTGCTCCATCCGCTCCCGGGTGGACAGCGTTCGACCGTCCGCCGCCGCATCCGTTTCTTCCAGATCGGGGACGCCGGGGGGCGGAGGCGGGGGTGGTGTGCCCATCAGCACCTCCATCACCCATTTGCCACGTAAGACCGGTGAGGTTCGATCGCCATGCGACGTCAGCGTGAGCACGCTGCCATGGCCGAGCAGCCCACGGCGGCGAGCATCCGGATACTCCACACGCCGGAAGGCATCCCCGCGCACGCCGTCTATGCCGTAATGCCGGGCCAGCCGTTCGTTGATAAAGGTGTAGTCGGCGGTGTAGAGGTCGAGAACACTCCGGTCCTCGAAGACCAGACTCGAGAAGAACGTCTCGGTTTCCCGCCGCATGGCGTCGGACAGCTGCTTGTCGTAGTCCGGAAACCAGTACGAATCGGGGTGGACCTTCTCGAGATCCTGGAGGCGAAGCCACTGAGCCGCGAAGCGAGTCGACAACGCCTCCGCACGAGGGTCGGCGAGCATCCGATCGATCTGACCGTCGAGAACCGACCCATCGGACAGCACACCCTCGGCCGCGAGGCTTCGGAGGGGCTCATCGGGTGGCAGGCCCCAGAGGAAAAAGGAGAGTCGGGACGCCAGCGCATGGTCGGATAGCCGCTCGGCACCAGCGGACGCGGACCCCGTCGTCCCCTCGAAGCGGAAGACGAAGTGAGGGCTCGCAAGAATCGCCTGGAGAGCCGTCCGGATCCCGATATCGAAGCCTCCTTCCGCCACCCCTTCTTCGTAAAAGCGCATCAGCCCATCCACGTCACGGGCTTCCGCGGGCCGTCGGTACGCTTCGCTCGCCAGCCTGGTGACGATCTCTCGGGCGCACGCGGCCTCGCTGGCAGCGCTCTCCGGTCGGCACGTGAAAATGCGCTGACGAACGGCATGATCCGAAATGCCCGTTACTGCCTCCGGCCCTCCGATCACGAGGTCGCGCAGGTGCGGCAGGAGCGTGAGACCGTAGCCGCCCATGCCCGTATGCCGGTCCGCGATCGACCAGTCGTGCGGAGAGAGCAGATCGTCGACCGGGCCCTCAGCGCTGGTCAGGAACGCCGCCGTCACGCGACGGGGTCCCGCCGCGACACTGATCGGATCCGTGCGCATCGAGATGCCCCACGAGTCCGAATAGGTGAGCCATGGATCGACGTCGATGAGCGCCACGGGCTCGCCATCGATCGAGATCTCGACCTGCTGTCCTCGTTCGAGCTGCCCGGCGAATCCCGCACCGGTCGTCGTGTGTTCGAAGACGATCGTGAACACGTACTCCCCATCCGCCGGGAACGGGTGCACGACCGAGACGCCGCCCCGGGTCCCGAAGGGGGCACCCTCCACACGTTCTCGTTGTGACGTGTACCCGGAGACGCTGTACGTCACGTCACGCGGCGCGGCAGCGAGGTCACCCACGGCAAGGCGGGCGATTTCCGCGGCGGCGGTGAGGTAGGCCTCCAGGAGTGTGGGCGACAGCATCTGCACATCGGCGATGTTGTCGAAATTCTCGCTCTTGGTGTCGAGCGGGAGGTACGCACCTGCGTCGATCTCGAGACCGAGGAGGTCGTGGATCGAGCGAGCGTACTCCGCCCGATTCAACCGCTGAAAGGTTCGACTTCCGGGGTCCGGAGTCCGGGCCGCCGCCGCATCGACACGAGCCTCGAGGTTGGCGACCAGGACTTCGAGGGAGTCACCGGCTGGGCGCGCCGTGCCGGGCGGCGGCATCATCCCCGCCCGAAGCTTCACGATCATCTTTTCCGCGATCGCAGCCTGATCGTGTGGAGACGACGGATCGAAGTCCTGCAGGCTCAGATTACCACGGAGCCGCCGATCGCTGTGACAACGGACACAGTACTCTTCGATGAGCGCCTGATCGGTAGCGGTCGTCGTCTCGACCGGGGCCGGGTCGGCCTGGGCCGTGACTTCCGTGAAGCTCACTGCACGGAGCGCCATCGGCTCCGGATTGACATCGGAGCCGGCGAGCGCTGCAACGACGCCTCCGACTGCGAGTGTCGCGGTGAGGGTCCTCATGGCATGACATCCGATCACGGTCCGACCGATCGACTCCGGGAGCGCCGCAACTGTCCGAAGCCCGCGCGCGCCAACGACTTTCGAGGCGCGACACCATCGCATTGTAGGGCACCAGACAGAAACGAGCCAGAAGCAAAGACGGCCCCCGCTTTGCCTCGTCCGCGAGGGGTCCCTACCGTGCGCGCATGACTAACCGAAGACAGGCTCCGATACTCGCTTTCGCTCTGCTCTGTGGTGCCTGCGGGCCCGCAGCCGAATCCATTGCCGTTACAGCCTTCACAGGCGCTACGGTCTGGGATGGCTCAGGGGCTGCAGCGCTCACCGATGCGACGATCTATGTGGCCGAGGGTCGCATACACTCGGTCGTCGCCGACGCAGACACGCCGCCGGGCGTTGAGGTTGTCGAGGAAATCGACCTTGGCGGCCAGTACGTGACCCCGGGACTCATCAATGCGCACGGGCATGTCAGCGGACTGTGGGCCGACGACGGCATCGACGACGAATTGGAGCGGGTTCGCGGTGACCTGGCCCTCTTCGGGCGCTACGGCGTAACCACGATCAACAGCCTCGGAGACGGCGACGCGGTGATCACGGTGCGAGATCAGGCGACGCCCACCGACTCACGTGCACGATTGCTGGCCGCTGGCCCCGTGATCGCGGACGTGGCGGCCGAAGACGCCAGAGCGAGCGCTGAGGCCAACGCGGACTCGGGGGTGGATTGGCTCAAGCTCCGCGTCGACGACAACCTGGGCACTGCGGAGAAGATGCCGTGGGCAGCCGTCGAAGCAGTGCTCGCCGTCGGACAGGAACGAGACATCCCCGTCGCGACGCACCTTTTTTACCTGGCCGATGCCAAACGCCTGCTGAGCATGGGGAGCGGGATGATCGCTCACTCCGTCCGGGACGTGGAGGTCGACAGCGACTTCATCGATCAGCTTCGTGCGAGTGGTGTCTGCTACGTCCCGACGCTCACTCGCGAGGTGAGCACCTTCGTCTACGGCGCCCGCCCTGACTTCTTCGACGACGCCTTCTTTCTCC
>JBDGVS010000301.1:0-3871 GCA_039585535.1 Gemmatimonadota bacterium
AGCTCCGCGAGCTGCAGATCACTGAAGCCTTCGCGCTTCATGGCCTGCGTCAGATCAGGCGTGACTTCCACGGCGTCGGCATACCGACGCTCCCATTCGAGGATCTGGACGAGCTGATCCAGGAACCACCGGTCAATCTTCGTGGCCTCGAAAACGTCATCCAGCGAGATCCCACCCTGTAGCGCTCGCTTGAGCTGGAAGGGGCGGTTGGGGGTCGGGCGGCGGAGCGCACCCAGAAGCCGAGCGGGCTCCTCGCTCTCGAGCCCGTCGTCCTTCAACGTCTCGCCTGTGACCCACCCGTGTCGATCGATCTCCAACCCTCGGAAGCCCTTTTGCCATGCGCTTCGGAAGTTGCGGCCGATCGCCATCGTCTCTCCGACGGCCTTCATCTGCACACCGAGCGTATCGTCGACACCCGAGAATTTCTCGAACGCGAATCGGGGAATCTTGACGACCACGTAGTCGAGGACCGGCTCGAAAGAGGCGGGCGTCGTCTTTGTGATGTCGTTCGGCAGCTCATGCAGGTGGTACCCGACGGCGAGCTTCGCACCGACGCGCGCGATCGGGAATCCCGTGGCCTTCGAGGCCAGAGCAGACGATCGAGAGACCCGAGGATTCATCTCGATCACCACGAGCTCGCCATCATCGGGGTTCACGGCGAACTGGATGTTGCAGCCGCCGGCCTCTACGCCGATCTCTCGGATGATCGCGATCGCCGCGTCGCGCATCTCCTGATATTCGACGTCGGAAAGCGTCTGCGCGGGCGCCACCGTGATCGAGTCGCCGGTATGCACACCCATCGGATCGAAGTTCTCGATCGCGCACACGATGATCACGTTGTCGATCCCGTCCCGCACGACTTCGAGCTCGTACTCCTTCCAACCGATGATCGACCGGTCGATCAACACCTCGGTGATCGGCGAAGCGTCGAGCCCCTTACGGACCTGGGTCTCGAATTCTTCACGATTATAGGCGATTCCACCTCCCGTACCGCCCATCGTGAACGAGGGTCGGATGATGGCCGGATACTCCGTCGACTCGACGATCTTCAACGCTTCTTCGAGAGTTCCGGCGAATCCACCCGTCGTCACCTTGAGCCCGATCCGCTCCATCGCAAGGGCGAACTTCTCCCGGTCCTCGGCCTTCTGAATCGACTCCTCGTTCGCGCCGATCAACTCAACGCCGTGCTTCTCCAGAATCCCTGCATGGTGGAGGTCCATCGCCACGTTGAGTGCAGTCTGGCCCCCCATCGTCGGCAGGAGCGCATCGGGCTTTTCGCGCTCGATGACCTTCTCGACCCACTCCGCGGTGATCGGCTCGATGTACGTCCGATCCGCGACCTCCGGGTCGGTCATGATCGTCGCCGGATTCGAGTTCACGAGAACCACGCGATAGCCCTCTTCCTTGAGAGCACGAACCGCCTGTGTTCCGGAATAGTCGAACTCGCAGGCCTGGCCGATGATGATCGGTCCGGACCCGAGGATTAGGATCGTCTCTAAGTCGTCGCGTCGAGGCACGTTAGTCGAGTGGAGTTAGCAGCCTGAAGAGGCTGCCCGGCTACGACGTCGAGGGCGCTGACTAGGCTCCACCGCTCTTCCCAGACTCCTTGCGGATGGCGGTGAGCAGAACCAGGGAGAAGCCACCCCAGACGAACGTCATGACTACGATCATTGTGATCCATGTCGCAGTAGTCATGGGCAGCTCCTCCGCCTCGCGGCGGCCAGATGGTCGATAGGTCTGTTCGATTCCGGCGAGGCCGCGCGCCAACCCGAAGGTACGGATTGCGGCCCGCGTAAGGTGGCGTAAGGGGGTGGGGCGGGCAAGCGATTCGGAGCCCGTCGGAACAGGGCCGAACCACGCTTCCCGAAGCGCTCGCCCTACCGCTCGATGCGGACCGTCACACCGGCCACGGACATCGGGACATTATCCGTCTTCGCAGCCTTCACCACGGTTACGATCGGCCCGTCCATCCGGACATCGTCGACCTCGATCTCGAAGCCGATATCTCCTCCGACGGGATCGACGACAATCACCCTGTGCACTCCGGCCCGGCCGGGGACGGCTCCTGCATAGACCTGTGTGCTTCCCCTTCCCACGAAGCCCTGGATCCCTGCACCCTCAACCTCGAGAACAGCCGCCCCCAACGCTTCGGCCTGGACCCGGCCCTCCAACGTGCCCGGGCCACTCGGACCGGAATCACACCCGACGACTCCGAGGAGAATCAGCATCGCAACGCGGCTCGTGCGCATCATCATCGATCGAGCTCCGGCCGTGGTGCCGAAATCACGATCGTTCCCCGGTGGACCCGTGCGCCCAGATCCGCGGTGAGCGGAAGGGTCGCGTCGGACAGGACCCATGCGCGGAAGTCTCCCAGATCGTACCCCGGGCGCTGATTTCCCTGATGGGCCAGGAAGCTGACCTCGGCGGCATCCAGGGACGCCCCGGACAGCAGGAATGGCGAGGCCAGTTCTTCGATCGGGATCTGCGGTGCAACCATGATCAGAGACAGGGCGCCGGTCGCAGGAAGCCCCAGTGCGTCGATGGCCTCAACCGTCACATCGAAGCGCCCGACGTCCAGCGAAGCACCCGCGATTCGTCCACCTGTGGAGAGCACGACACCGAGGGGAAGCTCCCCGTCGACGATCCGCCATTGTGCGGGGACAGTGCCTTGTTCCACTTCGAGCTGGACGTCGAGATTCGTCGCGGCCGGCAGCTCCACAGACACGTCGGGGACGGCGTACACGAGATCGAAGTCGGCCCCGGCGTCCAGCGGACCATCCATGGTGAACGACGCCGGGTTACCCTGCCCCGCGAGCACGCCTGTCCATCCCTGGAAGGTGAAGCCAGTGCGAGGCTCGGCCGTCAGCGTCACCGCAGCGCCTGCCGGGAACCAGAAGTCGGGAGCAAAGGGATCGCTCGCGAAGGTCGTGGGCTCGACACCCCCAACACCACCGGTGAGCGTCATGGCCAGTTCAAATTCGGTCCCTTCGAACTGCGCCACGTACTCGACGTCGTCGAGCGGTGTGACCACGGTTCGCTGACGCGGCAGCTCGGGGTCATCCGACCACTCCACGAAGGGGCGTCGCTCCCCGGGCCCGAGGATCAGGCCCGCCACCGCCTCGACCTCATGCCTCACAAACGGAGCCGAAGAGAGGAGCTGGATCGAGTCGACTTCCTGTCCGTTGACGAGGAGCGCCCCCGCTCCTGCGGGCGCACCTTCCGTGCGGACGGTCAGATCGGTAAATCGCGTGGAGAGGCGGAATGTCATGTCGTCGCCTGCGGGGGCGATGCCCACCATGGTCAATCCCGACAGCCCACCCGCGTACGACCTCGTCGAGGGCTCGGATACGGAGTGGAAGGCCGAATTGGCAGTCTGACCGGGGAAGGGATCCCCGGAATCGCCTCGCCCCCTTCCCGCCCCGAGTTCATCCTCTCCGTCCGCCTGGCGAAGCCAGACGCCCATGTGCTGTCCCGCGTTGACCCGGTTGGACGGCCAACCAGAGTCCACAACTCCCTGGTCGATCTGCCAGATCAGGAGCCCTGCCTCCGGGAGCTGAAGATCGTATCCGATCCGCTGCCGATTTTCGATGAGGAAGTACTCGCCCGATCCGTCCTGGGCATTCACCCGAAAGACCGTGTCGCTCGTCTCCACGGGCGGCAGTGTGACAGTCCCCACGTCGGTCCCCGGGGCGATGGTCACGACGTCGACCCACCCGAGTGCAGCTTTGCTCCAGGCGCCGAGGTGACAGGGCGTCTGGGGTGTGGCGCTCCCACAGCCCCACGACCCTGATGACATGAGGTCCCACGCTCCGGCGCCGCTGTGTCCACCATCGGTGTCGTAGAGGTCAGGAAGGCCGAACGCGTGGCCAAG
>JBDGVS010000302.1:0-3830 GCA_039585535.1 Gemmatimonadota bacterium
CCGAGGTCGCGTATTTGGATTCCAGGAACTCGATGTAGTCGAGTACCTGGTAGATCTGCTCGTCCGGAAGACTCTCGATCTTGCGGATCAATCTCTGGCGAAGCGCATCGTGCATGCTTTTGACTCGGTCCTAAGTCGTTTCCGGTAAGTCTAACGGGCGGTCGTCGTCGGGCCAGCCTCGGCAGGCTTGCTCTCATCCACAATCCAGATAACGTCCACCTATGCCCTTCCTACCGTTGCGTCCTGTCCCGGTGGCCGATGCCGCCGGATCTCTCTATTCCGAGTGGCTGGCCTGGCTCCGCGAAATGCTCGAGGATCCAGACTGCGATCGGAACGAACTCTGCCGCACAGTACTCACGGACATCTACTTTCCTGGCCTTACGGATTCCGACGCCTCGGGGTTCTCGACGTCGTCTCGCATTGCCGTGGCCCAGATGGATCCGCGCAACGTCACGCTCGAGCCGGAATATTACGAGGAGCTCGACGAAGCGCAGTACGCCCCCCGGAAGCCGCTACTCTGGCTGTGGGAGATGTTCGACCGGAGTGCGCTCGGAGAGAACGTCGAGCTCGGTATCCACTTCCGCCGACTCCTCGCGAACCATGTGTTCGGCAGCGTAGGTAAGAACTTCAAGGCGTTCACACACGTCCGCGTCTCGTACGGATACAACCTCCACGTCGGTGACGGGGTGGTAATCCACAGACACGTTCTGCTCGACGATCGGGGCGGGATCGAGATCGGCGACGGGGCCTCCGTGTCCGACTTCGCAAACGTCTACTCCCATTCTCACGACATCGTCGACGGTCGTCTGGTGTCACTGCCCAGGACCGTCATCGGAAAGGGCGCCCGCATCACCTACCATGCGACCATCCTCGCGGGGTCCCATGTGGCGGACGACTCGATGGTAGGAGCGGGGTCGATGCTCACGCGCAGCACCGAACCACATTGGGTCTACGTCGGAGTACCGGCCCGGAAGATCAAAGAGAAGTCCGCCGAACAACGCGCCAACAAGGCGCCGCCGGGTGAAGATCCGATGGCCGACAGCTGAAGGCTCACCGACCGAAGGTCATCTGAGCCATCGATTCCGCAGCCAGAATCCTTGGGGAAGAGCCACCGGGGCCGATATCATTCAGGAATGGTCCGTCCCGTTCCCGGATGCCCCCCACGCATATGCGCTCTCTCGCTCGAGTACTCGCACTACTCCTTGCGTCGATCCTCCTCCCCGAGACCGTACGGGGCCAGACCGCTGAGCTGATCGACGCGATGCTCGCGCCGGTCGATGAAGTGGCCGCTGGCGCGAACCTTCAACGTTTCCTCTCGGAGCCGTTGAGTGGTGGTCTTGAGGCCGGCACGAGCACGCGGATCAGCGTGTCACTCCCGAGTGGCGTCCCGGTCCGGATCATCGGCGTCTGCGACGCCGACTGCTCCGATCTGGACCTGACACTTGTCGACGGGTCGGGCAACCAGGTAGCGACCGATGTGGAGCTCGACGCCACGCCCGTGCTCAATGCAGAAGCGACGTCGAGCCAGGGGTACGAGCTCAGCGTGGCGATGATCGACTGCTCGGTCGAGCCATGCTACTGGACCGTGATGGTGTACGTCGACGAGTCCGCAGCCACCGCCGCCTCCTCCGCGCTCTCGAACGCGGGCGGGAGTCGCCGGGAAGCCGGCTCCCTCGCCACGGGCGACAACACGCTCGACGGTGGCGAGTTCGTCGACGGCTTCACCGTCGACGGCCGAGCCGGTGAGTCTCTTGTCGTCGACCTGACGGCCAACGGCTTCGATCCCTATCTGATCGTCATCGCCCCGGACGGCACGCAGACGGACAATGACGACTTCGAGGGCGACGTCACGCGCTCCCTCGTCGCGTTGGATCTCACAGCAGACGGTGAGTATCGCGTGCTGGTGACCTCCTACGCCGGAGGAGAAACCGGCTCCTACGACCTCTCGATCGACGCGGGTGCCGCTACCGGCGCGTCCACGGTGGTCGGACGCTCCGAACAGGGCACGCTGGGCTCGGGTGACACGATGCTGGAATCTGGAGAGTTCCTCGACGAGTACACCTTCGAGGGTAGACCGGGGCAACGTGTATCGGTCGCACTCCAGTCCTCGGACTTCGACACGTATCTGATGCTCATAGGGCCCGACGACTTCCGCGAAGAGAACGACGACGCCGACGGGTCGACCGACCGCAGCGTTATCGACGCCGACCTCACGGAGCGAGGTACATACCGTGTGATCGTGACGTCGTACGCTCCCGGAGAATCCGGCACCTACGCACTCGAGATCGGGGCAGCAGAGACGACCGCTGCGTCAGCGGGGCAGCGGGATGTGGAGCGTCTGGCGCCGGGGCAACCCGCCTCGGGACGGCTGGAGGAAGGCGACGCACAGATCGAGACCGGAGAGTTCAGCGACCTGTGGGCTTTCGAGGGCACTGCAGGGCAGCACGTCGTCGTCGAGATGACGTCGAACGGATTCGACTCCTGGCTGGGGCTCGTTGGTCCGGATGGGACGGTCATCGACCAGAACGACGACGCGGACGGCCGCACGGATCTGTCACGAGTCGAAGTCACGCTGCGGGACTCCGGACGCTTCCGGGTCGTCGCTACCTCCTTCGGCGCTGGAGAAACCGGCAACTACACGTTGGCCCTCCGCACGGAAAATACGACCGCCGCGACTCCGGCCCCCGCCGCATCGGGCTCCGGGGGACAGATGTACGGAATCTTCGCCGGTATCAGCGACTACGGTGGTCGAGCAAGCAACCTCGCGTACACGGCTGAGGATGCGGTGAACTTTGCCGCCGCCCTCGAACAGGGTTCCGGTCTCAGGCCGGAGAACTCCTTCGTCCTGACCGACTCCGAGGCGACAACCGGAAACATCCGCTCAGCCTTCCAGCAGATCGGGCAGGTCATGGGCCCCGACGACACCTTCGTCTTCTTCTATTCCGGGCACGGAAGTCGGGTCCCGCGAGCCGCCGGACCCGATCGCGCCGACCCGGACGGCCTCGACGAGACACTCTCGCTCTACGACGCCGACATCACCGACGACGAAATGCACGAACTGATGACCCTGGTCGACGGGGGAATCTCGGTCCTGATCCTCGACGCCTGCTTCAGCGGTGGCTTCTCGAAGGACGTCATCTCGATGCCCGGCCGCATCGGGTTCTTCTCTTCCGAAGAAGACGTCACCTCACAGGTCGCAGCCAAATTCCGGGCCGGCGGTTATCTCTCCATCTTCGCGGCGGATGCCGTCGGTGGAGGCTACGCAGATGTGGATGGTGACGGGTCGATCAACGCGATCGAGCTGAGTCAGTACCTGCATGAGCGCTACCAGGCGGACGTGAAGTCCGCCGACCCGAGCGACTACGTACGGACCGGTGGACCCCAGAGCGGATTCCAGCACCTGGTCGTCGACCGCGGCAGCATCGGGCCGTACGACATCGTCTTCCGGTAGGGCCTCGCGCGGGCTTCAGCCGTAGCGCGCATCGATCGCACGCCGGATCTGCTCCAGCGTCTGGCCTTCCCGATGGCGACGATGCGCGAGGCGAGCCTCGCCCTGACAGATGACACAGCCCATCGCCATCCCGCCCGGATGGAAGCAGGTCAGCAGCGACCGATAGGTGGGAAGTGCGGCACATCCACAGCCGCACCCGATTCCGTCCGCTATGTGCGGGATCTCCCGCACCATGTCGTAGACCGAAATCACGTCCTCTCCGAAAGCCGTCAGCTCAGTGGACGCGAGCACGGCGGAACCATCGATCCCGTCCCGCGGATCGGGGTGCGCGATCAATGCCGACAGGTGCGCGGGTCGAAGCCAGGCGAGGGCGACGGCT
>JBDGVS010000303.1:0-3829 GCA_039585535.1 Gemmatimonadota bacterium
AACCGCAGAGCGACAACCAGTGAGTCAAGCCGACGGCGCCGCCACGGCCATCCCGGTACCACCCCGTGACGGAGACCCCGAGATCACCCCAGAGGTCGTAGCTGACCACGGGCTTTCTCCTGACGAGTACGAACGCGTCCTCAAGATCATGGGCAGGGTTCCGACCTACACCGAGCTGGGTGTCTTCAGCGCGATGTGGTCCGAGCATTGCGGCTATAAGAACTCCAAGCGCTTGCTCCGACTCCTCCCGACGACGGCTCCCTGGGTCATCCAGGGTCCCGGTGAGAACGCGGGCGTCATCGATGTGGGTGACGGCTATGCGATCGCGTTCAAGATCGAGTCGCACAACCACCCGTCGGCCGTGGAGCCGTATCAGGGCGCCGCGACCGGTGTCGGTGGAATTCTGCGCGACATCTTCACGATGGGGGCCCGCCCCGTGGCGGTGCTCGACTCTCTCCGCTTCGGGGATCTCGACAGCGGCCGAGTCCGCTACCTGTTTAGCGGTGTCGTCAGTGGGGTCGGCGACTACGGGAACTGTGTGGGCATCCCCAACGTCGGGGGTGAGGTCCAGTTCGATCGCGGATATGAAGGCAATCCCATCGTCAACGCGATGTGCCTCGGCCTCATGAAGCACGAAGACCTCATCACCGCGTCGGCGTCAGGCACGGGAAGCCCGCTCATGGCGGTCGGCGCCCGGACGGGACGCGACGGCATCCACGGCGCGACGTTCGCGTCGGAGGAGTTGAGTGAGGACGCGGACGAGTCGAGCCGCCCGCGGGTTCAGGTCCGCGACCCGTTCACCGAGAAGCTCCTCCTGGAGGCCAGCCTCGAGTTGATCGGAAGTGGGGCGATCTCGGGAATTCAGGACATGGGAGCCGCGGGGATCACCTCTTCGGCCTCCGAGATGGCTGGCCGCGGAGGCAGCGGCGTCGAGATGGAAATGACCGACGTTCCAATCCGCGAGCCCGGCATGACGCCGTACGAGATCCTCCTCTCCGAATCGCAGGAGCGCATGCTCGTCGTGGCCGAACCAGGCCGGGAAGACGAGGTCCGCTCCATTCTCGAGAAGTGGGAGCTGGAGGCTGAAGTCATCGGACAGGTCACGGACGACGGCATGTTCCGGGTCCTCGAAGAGGGCAAGGTCGTGGCGAACATCCCGGCCCTTCCCCTGACCGACGGGTGCCCCACGTATGAGCGGGACGGTGTCGAGTCGGCAGAGGTCGTCGCTCTTCGTGAGATGGACCTGAGCGAGCACCTCATTCCGGAGGGAGATCTCACGAGAAGCTTCTTGCTGCTGCTCGCGTCGCCGAATGTGGCTTCCAAGCAGTGGATCTACCACCAGTACGACACCACGGTTCGCACCGCGACCGCGGTCCGCCCCGGCGGAGACTCGGGTGTGATCCGCATCCGAGGGACCGACCGCGCCGTCGCCGCGACGACCGACTGCAACGGGCGACTCGTCTACCTCGAGCCGAGGACGGGAGCCATGGCCGCCGTGGCCGAGGCGGCCCGAAATCTGGTCTGCGTCGGCGCGGTGCCGACGGCGATCACCAACAACCTGAACTTCGGGAATCCCCTCAAGCCCCACATCTACTACGAGCTCCGCGAGTCGGTTCTGGGGATGAAAGAGGCGTGTGAGGCGTTCGAGACGCCGGTCACCGGCGGAAACGTCTCCCTCTTCAACGAGACAGATGGCCGTGCCATCTATCCGACGCCGGTCATCGGTATGGTCGGTGTCATCGAGGATGTCTCCAGGATCACACGTCATGCCTTCACGAACGTTGGCGACGACATCGTGCTTCTGGGGACGAACACAGGAGAAATGGGAGGATCTGAGTACCTCTACGTCACGGCAGATCTCGTAGCGGGCCAGCCCCCTGCCGTGGATCTCGATGTAGAGCGGATGCTCCAGCAAGCGGTGCTCAAGATGAATCACGAGCGCCTGCTGAACTCCGCGCACGACTGTTCGGAGGGAGGCCTCGCAGCCTCGCTTGCCGAGTGCGCTCTGGGTGACGGCGAAGACCCGGTCGGGATTCGTGCTGAACTCGATGAAGACCTGCGGCCGGTGGTCGCGCTCTTCGGCGAGTCTCACGGACGCGTCCTCATCTCCTGTGATCCTGCGAACCGCGAACGGATTCTTCAGATCGCGGCAGAACACGAAGTGCCGGCTCACACGATCGGTACAGTGACCAGTGCGACCGACGGGTTTTCCGTCACGGTTCGAAGTGGCACCATCTCGGCTTCGATGTCGGAAGTCGCAGACGTCTACTTCGGCGCCATTCCGCGCATCATGGATGCGCCCTCCTTGGAACGCTGAGCGAATGTCGGAACGACCCCTCCCTGTGTTGGACTCTATCGGCCCACGCCCGCTCCGTCCGGATCCGCCGCAGTACGAACTCGAGGACCGACCGCACGAAGAGTGCGGAGTCGTCGGGATCAGCGGGGTCGAGAACGCTGCGGAACAGGCCTTCCTGGCGATGTATGCTCTCCAGCATCGAGGGCAGGAAGCAGGTGGTATCGTAGCCCTCGACGGTGATGGGGGGCGGGTCCATAAGGGGGCCGGCCTGGTTTCCGAGATCTTCAATCCGGCGGCGCTGGCGAGCCTGACCGGGAGCACCGCGGTCGGCCACGTGCGCTACTCCACAGCCGGTGGCGACAATCATGCGAACATCCAGCCGATCACCGCGCGCTACGCGCGGGGCGATCTCGCCCTCGCCCACAACGGGAATCTGACCAATCAACTCGACCTGAGAGCGAGGCTTGTCGATGAGGGGGCGATTTTCCGGTCTTCATCCGACTCGGAGACGTTGGTCCACCTGATCGCGAAGTCTCGGAAGCCGAACGTCGATGAGCAGATACTCGACGCTCTGTCGCACCTCGAAGGGGCGTTTTCCGTGGTGCTGGCAGTCGACGAGACCATCTACGCCGCTCGTGACCCGCGCGGCTTTCGACCCCTCGTGCTCGGCCGAAAGGACGATGGGCACGTCGTGGTGTCGGAGACGTGCGCGCTCGACATCATGGGTGCTGACTACGTGCGCGACCTCGAGCCGGGAGAAGTCATCCGCGTCCGTGGTGACGAGGTCACGTGCTTGCCTAGCCTGGCCGAGGTAGATCGTCACTCGCCGTGCATTTTCGAGCTCGTGTACTTCGCACGACCGGACTCTCGCCTCTGGGGCGTTAGTGTGGACCGTGCGCGGAGGGCATTCGGGCGCCAGCTCGCGCGTGAACACCCGGTCGAGGCCGACGCCGTCTTCGCCGTGCCCGACAGCGCCAACTCCGCCGCGCTCGGCTACTCCGAGGAGAGCGGAATTCCCTTCGAGCTCGGGCTCCTGCGCAATCACTATGTCGGGCGAACGTTCATCAAGCCGGACCAGAAGGATCGGGACTTCGGGGCCCGCATGAAGTACAACCCGGTACGCGAGGTTCTCGAAGGAAAGCGCGTCGTCGTCGTCGATGACTCGCTCGTCCGCGGAACCACGAGTCGCTCCCTCGTACGTATGCTGCGACAGGCCGGCGCCAGTGAAGTCCACTTCCGCATCGGAAGCCCCCCCGTCCGTTTCCCCTGCTTCTACGGCATCGACATGCCCACGAAGAAGGAGCTCATCGGCTCCCAGATGGAGATCCCGGCCATCGCCGAGAAGCTCGCGGTCGATTCGCTGGGCTACCTCTCGATGGAAGGGATGGTCGAGGCGGTCGCAGAGGCGGGACCATACTCTACGGCCTGTTTCTCGGGAGATTATCCTGCACCGGTGATCGACGTGGACAGGGGCTACGTATCCGCGGAAGGACCTCCCAAGCGCCGCTGATCCCGAGGCGCCCGTGATTTCGG
>JBDGVS010000304.1:0-4355 GCA_039585535.1 Gemmatimonadota bacterium
CAAGGCTTCGAAGATCTGTCACCCCAATATCGGAGGCAGGTACAGGGCCGCATGGTCCAGGAGGCCGAATCGGTCTTTGTGGCGGGGCTTTTCGACCGGGTAGATCCGGTTGTTTCGGAAGGGGCATACGGGATCCTTCGCGAGATCGCGACAACGCCCGGCGCCCGTCTTTCCGGTCGTGCCGAACGACGGGCCCTCATCGAGTGGGACGGGGGCAGTGTGACCGTCAGCGATGTTCGGCAGCTTTTTCAGCTCGAATCCGTTCAGCTGCGCACACAGGTCGCGGAAGGCAGCGAAGAGGAGCTCGCAGACTTCTTGCAGAGCCTGGCGAGGAGGGAGCTCCTGATTCGCGCGGCCGAGGCTGAGGGACTTCGACCTCCACAGGACAGCGTGAACGTCCTCGTTGAGGACGCGCGCGTTCAACTTCGCGAGGCCACACGTCTCCTCGGGCTGCTCAGGCTGGACGCCGCACCTGGCGAGGCTCGGGACATCGCCATCTCCCGAGTCGTGGAGGAGGCGCTCGCCGACATCCTCTCCGGCGCGACGCAGGTAGTTCCCCTTGGAATGGTCGGCTTCCAGCTCCGTGACGGGCGCTCGATCGCCATCGAGGGAACCGGGGTCGGTGCGGTCATTGTCAGAGTCGCGGAGATCCGAACGGCCCGTCAGCTCTCCCCGATCGAGGGGATCGCGGTAGACTCTGCTGTAGCCGGAGACGGAGGAGACGGTCGATGATGCGCCTCGGCCCTCGGACTCGCGTCAGCGGCAACGGGAAACACCCGATGGCCGGCGGGTTAGGAAATGGCATGATCAAAAGGATATCGCTGCTTTTCGTCGCGGCGGCACTCGTACCTGCGCCGTCGTCCGCTCAGTTCCTGACCGAGGACATGGTCGATCGGCTCGTCGCCGTCGTCGGCGACTCTGTGGTCGTCGCCACCCAGGTCCAGGAAGAGATCCAGAGAATGGCGCTTGGTGGGGCTCCCGTACCGACGCCTGCGGATCCCGCCTACAACGATCTCTTTCGGGAAGTTCTGGACGGCTTTGTGGACCGACTCCTCGTCCTGCAGGCCGCGGCGAAGGACTCGCTCATCACCGTCAACGAAGAGCAGATCGAGGCACGCGTGAACCAGCGCCTCGAGCAGCTCGCCAGCGAGTTCGGTGGACAGGCGATGCTCCAGGAGGCCCTCTCCGCCGAGGCGCTGACCCTGGTCGAGTATCGCGAGATGCTCACGACCGACGCGCGTCGCGAGAACATCGAGCAGCTCTACTACCAGCTCCATCTGAGTGATGCCACGCCGATCGAAATTTCGGAAGAAGAGCTGCAGGAGCGCTTCCAGGAAGCGAGTACGGCCCTTCAGCAGCGCCCTCGACTGCTCACGTTCCGGCAGGTGGTTGTCGTGCCGGAGCCGACCGAAGAGGCCGTCGAGGCCGCACGCACCCAGGCGCAGGAATTGCTGGACCGGGTGCTGGCAGGAGAGGACTTCGCGGAACTCGCACGTGAGTACTCCGAAGATCCGGGTACCGCTCAGCTGGGCGGCGACCTCGGCTGGTTCCGCCGCGGCCGTATGGTCAAGGAGTTCGAGGACGCCGCGTTCTCCCTCCTCCCTGGCGAAATCAGTCAGGTGGTCGAGACCGACTTCGGCTTCCACATCATCAAGCTCGAACGGGGCCGGCTCGCCGAGCTCCAGGCTCGTCACATTCTGATCGTGCCGGAGCGAACGGACGACGACATCAAGCGTGCCCGCGACCTGGCGAAAGATCTCTACGTCCGTGCTCAGGATGGAGAGTCGATGGCCGACCTCGCTGTCGAATACGGGGATCCGTCGGCTCCCGACTCGATCACCTTTGCCTTCGAGCAGCTCAACGACCTGCCGCCGGCGTACGGTGTGCTCCGGGCGGCCTCGTCTGGCCAATACGTCGGTCCGCTCGAGTATGCCCTGCCGACGGGCGAGTCGCGGATCGCTCTGGTCTATGTAATCGAAGTCCGAGAGGCGGGCTCCTATACCTACGAGGACGTAAAGGCCCAGCTCACGGCACAGGCGCAGCAGCAGAAGCAGATCGAGCAGCTCATCGCGGCGCTTCGCGCCCGGACGTACATCGACATTCGGATGTAGGTGATCCCCAGACTGATCGTCACGCCGGGAGACCCACGGGGCATCGGCCCGGAGGTTACCCTGAAAGCGCTGGAGCGCTTTCAGGAAAACGGGTCCGACGTCTCGGTCTCGATCGTCGGACCCGAGGGCGAACTGACTCCAGCCGAACTGGCCGCCGACTCCGACGACGCGCGCCGCGCGTCCGGTCCCGCCGGCCACCCTTCTGCGAGCGCCGGCGCTTTCGCAGCACATGCGATCGAGCGCGCAGTCGAGCGATGTCTGTCGGGGGAAGCCCACGCAATCGTGACGGCTCCGCTCCATAAGCCGTCGCTCCACCTGGCTGGGCACGTCGTGCCTGGGCAAACGGAGATGCTTGCGGCGCTCACCGGAGCCGACACGGTCGGCATGCTTATGGCTGCGGAGCGGACCCGCCTCGACGGGCCCCTGCGTGTCCTCCTCGCGACGACGCATCTTCCACTGAGCGAGGTTCCCGCGACGGTCACGGCCGATCTCCTGCTCCAGCAGATCCTGCTCCTGGACGGGACACTCCGGCGAGATTGGGGCATCGGTAGTCCCAGAATCGGCGTGTGCGCGCTCAACCCGCACGCGTCCGACGGGGGCTTGTTTGGCGACGAGGAGGCACGAGTGTTCGAACCGGCCGTACGTGCGGCGCGGGAGGGTGGTGCGGACGTCCTGGGACCATTGCCGGCAGACACGGTGTTCGCCCGCGCGCTGGCGGGATCGTTCGACGCGGTCGTCGCTCCCTATCATGACGTGGGCATGGCCGCGTTCAAGACAGTCTCCTTTGGATCCGGGGTGAACGTCACGCTGGGCCTGCCCTTCATTCGCACGTCACCCGACCACGGTACCGCCTTCGATATCGCCGGATCAGGAACCGCCGATCCGTCCTCCATGCTCGAGGCTCTTACTCTTGCTGCCCATCTCGCTGAAAATCGCTTTGACACCTCTTCACCCGATGTCTAACCTTCCCTCCCGGAACAAGGTCTCGCTGCGAACCGTGATCCGGTGATCAAACTAAGCCACGTATCGAAAGAGTATCCGAAGCGCGGACACGCCCTTCGTGACGTCTCCTTTCACATCAAGAAGGGCGAGTTCGCCTTTCTTACGGGTCACTCCGGCTCGGGCAAGTCCACGACGCTTCGGCTCATCCACATGGCGGATCGGCCGACGGACGGGGAGGTCCGCGTGAGCGGCTTCTCCTCGGAACGTGTCACCGAGCGCGATCTCTGGAAGGTCCGCCGCCGCGTCGGCTTCGTCTTTCAGGACTTCCGGCTCCTGCCAGGTCGGACCGCTCACGAGAACGTCGCTTTCGTACTCGAGGTCACCGGCACGCCGGCGAAGGCGATCCAGTCCAAGACCCAGCGACTTCTGGCCCAGGTGGGCCTTTCCAGTAAGGCGGGTGCTGACGTCAATGAGCTCTCCGGCGGCGAGCAGCAGCGCGTAGCGATCGCGCGCGCGCTGGCAAACGATCCCTACGTTCTCCTGGCAGACGAGCCCACCGGAAATCTCGACGATCGCGCGACTCGTGGCGTCATGGAGCTTTTCTGGGACATCAATGCCAAGGGCATGGCGGTTCTGATGGCGACCCACGATCTAGAGGTCGTGCGTAGACACACCACCGCGAGAGTTTTCGAGCTCGATAAGGGGGCACTGGTCTACGATTCGGCGGTCATGGAAAAGCCTCCGGAAGACGGCGTGGCATCGATGTCGGGCTGTCCTCGGCGATGGTAGGACTCGCTCTGTTCGTGGTAGGGCTGTTCGCGCTGGCCACCTACAACCTCCAGCTCGCCCTGACGGCTATCGAGGAGCGTGTCGAGGTCGTTGTCTACCTGCGCGATGATACCCGTCAGAGTGAGATCGACATGCTCCTCACGGAGCTGCGGGAGATGGAGGAGGTCCGACTCGTGACCTACGTGTCGAAACGTGATGCGCTCGAACGGGCGCGCGCGGAGCTGCCGGAATTCGGCGAACTCTTCATGAACGCCGACGTAAACCCCCTGCCCCAGTCGCTCGAAGTCGAGCTGCGTCCAGGCAACCGCAGCGCGGAGGTCGTGGAGCGGGTCGCCACGGCCGCAGAGGGACATCCCTTCGTCGAAGATGCGCAGTATGGTCGTGAATGGGTCGACCGCCTCTTCGCTCTCCGACGCATCGGACTCGCCAGCACCGCCGTGCTCGGCGGAGCGTTTGCCCTCGTCGCCGCGCTGATCATCGGGACCGCCCTGCGTATCGCGATCTTCGCCCGGC
>JBDGVS010000305.1:0-7330 GCA_039585535.1 Gemmatimonadota bacterium
CGCGGACGCCCGTGAGCCGGAGTCCGAAGTCACGGGGGGTCATGTCGGGTATGGACCCGAGATAGACGCCACCGTATGCGCTTTGTGACGACTCCGAGCCCGAGCCGGGTGCGGCTGGCTGCTCCTGGGTGATTGCGGTGAGCGCGACCGTCGCGGCGCCCCCGTCCGAGAGAGTGCGAGTCACCGCGGTGGTCAGCTCTGCTACTCGTTCCATGCCGTCGACGTTGATCTTCCACCAGTCGTCCGACGGGCGGTGGTAGTCGACGTGGGTGTTCGAGAAGAAGTGCAGTACGGGGATGCCTTCGCCGTAGAACGACGAGTGATCGGAGGGACCGTACCCGTCGGGTGCTTTCCCTACCACGAACGGATCCGCGAGACCCGCGTTGGCGGCATCGACGATTCCGTCCCACTCCTCGGCCGTGCCAAATCCGTAGATGGTGAGACCGTCGCCCATGACCCGCCCGACCATGTCGAGGTTGAGCATGGCGACGGACGACTCCAGATCGATCGTCGGATTGGCCACGAAGTGTGCCGAGCCCCAGAGGCCGCGCTCCTCGCCGGTGAAGGTGAGGAAGAGGATGGATCGGGCCGGACGGGGCCCCTCAGAGAGCATGCGGGCGATCTCGAGCAGTGCGGCCGTGCCGCTCGCGTTGTCGTCTGCCCCGTTGTGGATATCCCTGGAGTCCGGATCGAGAGAACCCTCACCGCCTGACCCGAGATGGTCGTGATGAGCTCCGATGATGACGTACTCGCCGCGAAGGGCCGAGTCCGACCCGGGCAGGACCGCCGCCACGTTCAGTGCGTCGACGCGGCGGGGGCTCACATCTACATATAGAGAGACGTCACCTCCGCGCTCGGCGGCGGCGCGGATCTCGTCGGCACGTTGACCGCTGGCGATGGCGATGGGGATGCCCAGCGCCGATCGGGTCTCCGTGTCGAGCGAAGGCAGCGCCATACCGGCCGGAGCGAGGATGATCGCAGCAGCCGCATCCCGACCCGCGGCCACGGTCGCTTTGAAGTGTGGATCGCCGCGCATAGAGACACCGTGTGGTGCATCCGGGTCGCCCCACTCGAGTACGACGACCTTCCCTGCGATATCCATGCGGGCATACTGATCCTCGGGATTCCCCGGACTGCTGAGTCCGTACCCTCCAAAGATCAGCGCTCCTTCCACGCGTGTGCTGGCGGAGTAGCCACCCGGTACCCAGTCTGTCCCGACCGTGAGCGGGGTTCCGGCGACAGTCAGCACGTTGTCCGCACCCATCTCCGAACCATTACGGATGGGGAATGACTGGAAATAGTTACCTTCTCCTCCCGCTGGCTCGAGACCGATGGACTCGAATTGTGCCGCCACGTATTCTGCGGCACATCGGGCGCCAGCGGTTCCGACGGCCCGGCCCTCGAGCCTGTCGTCGGCGAGGTAGCGTACGTGGGCGAGGGTTCCGACCATTCCCCGCGTCGTCGTAAAAGGATCGGGGCAGTCTTGCGCCACGAGAGAGCTCGAGGCCACTAGGCCGAGCGTCGTAATGGCAGAAAACGTCGTCAGAAAGGATCGCGTGTTGTGACTCATCGAATGCTTGCTGTGCTGGCCGTTTCGGCCGTCGTCGTAGGATGCGGCTCGGATGCCGCTCAAGATACACCCTCTGTAGACAGGGGTCCCGCCGCAAATCTGGCGGGCGAAGGTGTCGTGCTCGCCTACGAGGGCGAGGGGCATCTCCGCAACATCAGACAGCTGACTGCGGGTGGGGAGAACGCCGAAGCCTACTGGGCCTTCGATGGATCTCAGCTCATCTATCAGGCAAAGAAGCCCGGCTCTGAGTGCGACCAGATCTTCGTGCTGGATCCGCATACCGCCGAAACGCATATGGTCAGCAACGGGGAAGGCCGGACCACGTGCTCGTACTTCTACCCGTCCGGCGACGAGATCCTCTACTCGTCGACGCACCTTCACGATGCATCGTGCCCGCCGAACCCGGACTTTTCGCTGGGCTACGTGTGGCCGATCTACGAGACGTACGACGTCTGGGTGTCGAGCGCCGACGGATCGAACCTCCGTCAGCTGACCACCGAGGATGGGTATGACGCGGAGGCGACCTTCTCGCCGGTGGGCGATCGGATCGTCTTCACGAGCGCCCGTAACGGGGATCTCGACCTCTACTCGATGAACCCTGATGGCTCGGACGTGGTGCAGCTCACGGATCGCCTCGGGTATGACGGCGGTGCCTTCTATTCGCCCGACGGTTCACAGATCGTCTGGCGTGCACACTATCCGGAAGAGGGGAGTGAGGAGGCGGAGGACTATATCCGGCTGCTGAACGAGGGCCTTCTGCGTCCCGGCGAGCTGGAGGTTTTCGTGATGGATGCCGACGGCTCGAACATTCGTCAGCTCACGGATGTGGGTGGGGCGAACTTCGCACCCTACTGGCACCCGGACGGCGACAAGATCTTGTGGAGTTCGAACCACCAGGATCCTTCGGGACGGGACTTCGAGATCTACATGATCAACCTCGATGGCACGGGCGTGGAGCGCGTGACGCACTCCGAGGGCTTTGACGGCTTCCCGGTGTTCAGCCCGGATGGTCGCTATCTCGTATTCGGCTCGAACCGGAACAACGGCGGAACTTCGGACACGAACGTGTTCATCGCGGAGTGGGTGAACTGAGGTAGGGTGGGCGGCTTGGGCGCGAGGGACGGCGCCGGCGCCGTCCCACGCGGTCAGCGCGGTGGTGTTTCCATTGCGGTGGTTGTTCATGCGAGAAGAGGGGCCGGCGCGGATGCGCCGGCCCCTCTGTCGTTCTGGTTCTGCGTTCGGGGTGTGTGGCTAGCCGATACGCTCGATGGTGATCTGGGCGACGGGGCCGTCCCAACCGTGGACGTCGGCGTCGAGGTCGGAGTCTCCGTCGATGCCGGGGTGCATCTGAACGACGCCTCCTTCGAGGAGCGCCGGGTCACTCATACCGGTGCCCTGGCCCATGTTGTCGAAGCCGGTCAGGCCCGCACACGGAGGCACGAGGTCGGCCCAGCTCTCGGTGTTCATCTCGGTTCCGGCATCATACCCGTACGCGCTCACCGTCTCCGACTCGCCGACACGCTTGGGCAGGCGCAGGGTGTTGGCTCCGGTAAAGCCGTCGTTCGTGCAGATGAGCATCGAGACGATCGACAGGTACTTCGCGCCTGTGCGGCCCTCGACTTCGAACTGGACCATCTCGCCGGGTAGCACGGGTGGAATCGTCGGCCCGAGTGTGACGGCCGCGTCGATCACCTGCTTGTTTGTGGTCGCCAGCTCCACGAGCGGGGAGATGTTGCCGTTCTCGGCGATCTCCTTGACCTCGAAGATCGCGGGCTCGCCGACCTCGAAGAGTCCGATGGATTGGCGATGGATGGCCGCGACGGGTGGGGTGAAGGGCTGACCAGACGTGCGGTTGTACATGGTCACGCGATACAGAGCGTCACCGGCCTGTCCGGTAGCTGCGTCCGACTGCGCGAACTGAGGCTCCGTGCTGGACTGGGTCTCGTCGAGACACGCGGCGGTGCCGAGCAAGAGACCGAGGGCGACGACGGGAAGTCGGCGCATGGGGTCCTCCGGGTTTTCATGTGGGTGTCGACCGCGGTTCGGTCGAACACATTCCGGAGGTGCAACGACCGCACCGTGAGACGAGCAGAGTCCCGCTCGTTCGGAAGTGTCAGAGCCGCAGAGGGTTACCGTGACTGGAGCGCGCCAGCGGGTACTCGAGCGAGCGTTTCATGAAACGCCGCGGTGTTTCAGTGGCGTTTCAGCGGCGTTTCAGTGGCTGCCGTGAAGAGCTTCGCTTTTCGCCGACGACGTGGTAGCTGGGGAACGTCTTCGAGAAGCCGCTGAACTGTATCCGCGTGGTGGCGGCGGTAGCCGGAGCAGCCAGCACGTCGAGCGGCACCCAGTGCACACTGTCCAGCTCGTGACTCGCGACCCGCGCCTCGGCTCCGGCAGGCACGCCGAAGACGAAGGGGGCGATGCGCATCTTCGGTAGATGAGGGCTCGATGGTGCGACGTCTTCCAGGCGACCGATGGGCGCTCCGAGCGAGGTGAGATCGAGCCCTGTCTCTTCGAATGTCTCGCGCACAGCCGTATGCAGGAGGCCGCTGTCGTCGGTCTCCCACCGGCCTCCGGGAAGGGCCATTTGACCCGACCAGGGGTCACGCTCGTGGACGGCGCGCTTGATGAGGAGGAAGTCCAGCTGCTCAGGGTCGGGTACCTCGTCGATCAGGAGGTCGGCGGCTCCTGTATGCGTCCCCTCGCTCTTTGGGGCATGCGCAGGGTGACCAGGCCAGAGCGTTGCACGGAGCGCCCGCAGCCGTTCGTCCGACTCGACCGGCATCAGACTCCGGTGGCCTCTGCGCCCCAGATGAGCTTGTGGACCTGTACCTGAAAACGCACCGGAAGGCCGTCTTCCAGGATCCAACCCGCGAAGGCCTCCAGGTCGATCTCGCCCCATACGGGGGACATCAGGAGGGCACGCAGGGAGCCGTCGGAGACCCGCTGATCGAGGCCCCGTTCGCGGATCACGTCCCGCGCCCACTCATAATCCGCGCGATCCTTCACCACGAACTTGATCTCATCGCGCCCGTCCAGATGGTCGAGATTCGCCCAGAGATTCCGCGCGCTCTCGCCTGAGCCCGGGCACTTAAGGTCCATGATCGTGTGGACGCGCTCGTCGAGCGGTGAGACGTCGAAGGCCCCCGATGTTTCGACGAGGACGGTGTAACCCTCATCGAGCAGGCGGTTCGCCAGATCGATGGAGCCCGGGTGGGCCAGAGGCTCACCGCCGGTGATTTCGACGACTCGTGTCGGGTGGCGCCCCACCTCCTCGAGAATGTCGTCGAAGGTCATGCGAGAGCCGCCGTGGAACGCGTATTCGGTGTCGCACCACGTGCAGCGGAGGGGGCATCCGGTAATGCGTACAAAGGTGCACGGGACGCCGGCCCACGTGGACTCACCTTGAATGGAGTGGAAGATCTCCGTGATTCGCAGGAAGGGCTCAGCCATCGGAGTCTCCGATGGCGGCCTCGAGGAGCGCCTGGAGTTCATGAAGGGTGAGCCGACCGATCTTCTCGGTCACGGCCTCCTGGGAAGTCTCCTCGGCGAGATTAGGGGTCTCCACGTGCCCCACGATTCCCACGCCACTCTGGGCCCAACGGGGGAAGACGAGGTAGCCGCTCCACGGCGCCCTGAGGTTACCGGTCTTCTCGGTCTCGACCGACACGGTATACGGATGACCGTCCGAGCCCTCATATGCGGGCGGGCGGTCATGGACACGGAAGTATCCGGCCAGAGTGGAGTCGTCGTTGCTCATGGGAAAAAGTAGCGGGCCAGGCCGTCGGTTGTGAGTCGGATCGGCGATCCAGTAGACTTCGTGGCTGTTACGAACCCCTGCGTTGGAGTGACTGGATGCCCAGGACCATGCGTGCTGCCGTCTTCGAGGACTTCGGCGGTCCCGAGGTAGTTGAGGTTCGGAAGGTGCCGATCCCTGAGCCGGGACCCGGAGAGGTGCGCGTGAAGGTGGAAGCCTCCGCCATGAACCACCTCGACCTCTGGGTGCGTCGCGGGCTCCCGATCGAAACGCCGATGCCGCACATCGGTGGCTCGGACATCGCAGGAGTCGTGGACGCTGTGGGGCCGGGGGCCGACGACGTGCCTCTCGGGACCCGCGTCGTGGTCGATCCGTCCCTCGGCTACGACTGGTATGAAGGACAGGATCGAGGCGAATCGTTCGACGAGCTCCCGTTCCGGATCATCGGCGAGCATACCCAGGGTGGCTTTGCCGAGTATGCCGTCGTACCCGCAGAGAACCTTCTCGAAATTCCCGGTGGCTTTCCGGCAACCGAGGCGGCCGCTGCAGGTCTCGTTTTCGTGACTGCCTGGCGCGCGTTGATCACGCGTGGCCGTCTGAAAGCGGGGGAGCGCGTCCTGATCACCGGCGCCTCGGGTGGAGTCGGAACGGCTGCGGTGCAGATCGCCCGCCGCGCCGGAGCCAAAGTCTTTGCAGTGACGGGCGGCGTCGAGAATGTGACGCGCACGAAGGCGCTGGGGGCCGACATCGTTTACGATCGCTTCGACGTGGACTTCTCGCGCGAGGTGTGGAGGGATACGTACAAGCAGGGCGTCCACGTGGTCTTCGACACGGTCGGCGAGGAGATCTGGCCGAAGTGTCTGCGCGCGCTGTCTCGGGGTGGCCGGTTGATTACTTCGGGAGCGACGACGGGGTCGCGTGCCAACACGGAGCTCCGTCTCGTCTTCTGGAAGCAGCTCGAGATCATGGGCAGCACCATGGGTACGCCGACCGAGTTTCGTGAAGTGATGCGGCTCGTCTTCGACGGCGTGTTCGATCCTGTCATCCAGGAGGTCATGCCGCTCTCGGACGCGAAGCGGGCTCACGAGATTCTCGAGAAGGGCAACATCTTCGGGAAGCTGGTGCTGACCCCGTGACGGATCCGTCCGACATCACGCTTCGCGAAGCGCAGAAGCGTGTCGACGCGTGGATCTCACAGTTCGAGGAGGGCTACTGGCCTCCGCTGACGAACCTCGCACGTCTGATCGAGGAGGTCGGAGAGCTGGCTCGCGAAATGAACCACCGCTTCGGTCACAAGACGAAGAAGGCCGACGAGCCGGAGCAGGATCTTGCGATCGAGTTGGCGGATATCCTATTCGTGGTTCTGGTGATCGCCAACGAGCAGGGGATCGACATGGACAAGGCGCTCGAAGAGGTGCTCGCGAAGTACAAGGCTCGGGACTCGGAGCGGTGGGCGCTCAAGAGAGACGCCGGAGCGTAGCAGCTACGGAGTGCTCCGGCGTCACCATCGTAGCTCGTCGTCGGTCAGCCTCGCTTATCCAGAGAAGCCTGCGAGGACCTCGAGGGATCGATCGACCTCATCGGTCGTGTTGTAGAAGTGAGGACTGAAGCGGACATAGCCCGGGCGGTAATCCACGATGACGCCATTTGCGGCTAGATGCTTCACGGCGCCTGCCGGATTCTCGTGCCGGACCATCACGATCGAGGTGCGGTGGTCGGGCTCGGCGAGGCGCAGCTCGAATCCGCGATCGACCGCAGTGTCGATCAGCCGGGCCGTGAGCATGGCGTTCCGTTCGAGGATGGCGGCGAAGCCGACTTCGTCGATGATCTCCTGTCCGCCGAGGGCCGTGTGAACCGTTGGCAGTGAGGGCGTTCCCAGCTCGAAGCGCCGTGCGTCGTGCCTGTACTCGAAGCCCTCCAGCTCGAAGTCGAACTGGCGCTCGGTAGCGAACCACGAGGTGAGTCGGGGCTCGAGTCGTTCCACGAGCTCGTCGCGGACGTAG
>JBDGVS010000306.1:0-3812 GCA_039585535.1 Gemmatimonadota bacterium
GACGCGCTGGTCGGTGAGGGCGCCGCCGCGATCTTCGCCGGTAGTGAAGTACCGGACGGAGCCACACCTCTCGCTCAGGCATACGCGGGGCACCAGTTCGGGGGATTCTCACCGCAGCTCGGTGATGGACGGGCCCTGCTGATCGGCGAGTTGATCGACCGACACGGAGTCCGGCGTGACCTGCAGCTCAAGGGGTCTGGGCGGACGCCGTTTTCGAGAGGCGGGGACGGCAAGGCGGTGCTCGGCCCGGTCCTCCGGGAGTACCTGATCGGGGAAGCCATGCACGCCCTGGGCGTCCCGACGACCCGGGCTCTCGCAGCCGTCACGACCGGCGAGCAGATCCGGCGCCAGGACGGTCCCGAGCCGGGTGCCGTCCTCGCACGGGTGGCCTCGAGCCATATCCGCGTAGGGACATTCGAGTTCTTCTCTGCCCGCGGCGACACGGAGAAGGTGCGCCGGCTGGCAGACTATGCGATCCGGCGACACTTCCCCGACCTGGTCGACGCCGACGATCGGTATCTCGGGCTGTTTCGGAGGGTTCGCGACCGGCAGGCTGCACTCGTAGCGCAGTGGATGTCGGTCGGCTTCGTTCACGGCGTCATGAACACCGACAATGTGACCATCTCGGGCGAGACCATCGACTACGGGCCGTGTGCCTTTATCGATGGCTATGATCCGGCGTCTGTGTTCAGCTCGATCGATAGGCAGGGCCGCTATGCATACGGTAACCAGCCATCGATCGCTCAATGGAACCTCGCACGATTCGTCGAGACGCTCCTTGCGCTCATCGACCCCGACGACACCGAACGCGCGATCGAAGTCGCCACGGCCGAAGTCGAAGCATTCCACCCCATTTACCAGGAGCAGTGGCTTCAGAGAATGAGCGCCAAAGTGGGGCTCACTCACCCTGAGGCCGGTGACGCCGAATTGATCAACGGCTTGCTCGACATCATGAGCGAGCACGATGTCGACTTCACCGGACTCTTTCGCCGACTGGCCGACGTGGCCCGTGGGGAACCGGCCGGGGCGCGCTCGTTCTTCCGCGACCCTGCACCCTTCGACAGCTGGCTCGAGGCGTGGTCCGCCCGACTCCCGCGTGAGTCCGAGGATCCCCACATCCGAGCGGCAGCGATGGACCGAATCAACCCCGTGTACATCCCGCGCAACCACAAGGTGCAGGAAGCGCTGGACGCCGCGACCGGAGGAGATCTCGGACCCTTCGAGCGTTTGCTGGAGGTACTCGAACAGCCCTTCGAGAGACGGCCGGGACTGGAGGCGTACGAACGTCGGGCGCCAGAGGACTTCGGACCCTATCGCACCTTCTGCGGCACGTAGCGACCTCGCGTCAGGAACGCACGAACCACCGGACCACGAAGCCCGTCGCCAGAATCGTCGCACCCGTCGCGATCGTCTGCGGCGCCAGGGAGATCGCGAGCAGCCTGCAGCCGACGAGTCCCACCCACGGAACCACGTCGGGATAGAGCTTGGCCTCTTTGGGCATGCGTAGTGCGGCCAGATTCGCGATCCAGTAGTACACGAGGATCGTGAAAGAAGCAGCGGCAGCGACCCCGCGCAGGGTGCCCGTGGCGGCCACGAGTGCTGCGACTCCACCGACGAGAAGCACCGCACGATCCGGTACCGCGCTGGTCGGGTGGACGTGCTGCAGGACGCGCGGCAGGTCGCCCCGGCGCGCCATTGCGAAGGTCATCCGTGAAAGCCCCAGCACCTGCGACAAAATTACGCCGAGCATTGCGGTGAGTCCGCCGACCGACACGACCACGACGAGCCATGAGTGCCGGGTCTGGGCTGCGGCCGCCCGGAGTGGTGCAGCGGTCGCCCCCAGCGCGTCGGCTCCTGCGGCACCGACAGACACGACAGCCACTGCGGTATAGAGGACGATGGCGCCCACGATCGTAATGATTACCGCGCGGGGGATCGTCCTTCTGGGGTCACGAACCTCTTCACCCAGCGTGGCGATCCGTGCGTACCCTGTGTAGGCGAAGAAGAGGAGGGCCGCCGATTCGAGCACCCCGCGGACGCCCCGGGGTGCGAAGGGCTGAAGATTCTCGATGCGAAAGGCACTCGCACTCATCGCCACGAACACGATCAGAGAGCAAAGCGAGACCCCGACAATGACGAGATTGGCGCGGCTGGAGCGTCGGACCCCGAAGTAGTTCAGGCCCGTGAACGCGACGATCGCCGTGACGGCGACCACTCGGGGCGGCAGGCCCGGCACGAGGCCGCCAACATAGCCGGCCAGCCCCAGTCCGACCGTGCCCGCAGCAGCGATCTTCCCGGCCAGAAACATCCAGCCTGCGGCAAAGCCCCATGCGGGCGTCAGCACCCGATACCCGTACTCGTACGTCCCACCCGACTGCGGGTACTCGGCAGCGAGTTGGGCAGAAGACAGCGCGTTCGCGGTGGCCGCGACGCCAGCGATGAGGAGTCCGACGAGGAACGCGGGCCCGGCGATCTCCGCAGCCACCCCGGTGACGACGAAGATCCCCGCCCCGACGATGGCGCCGAAGCCGACGCCGACCGCGTCGAGGAGGGTCAGGTCGCGCCGGAGCGCAGGAGCGCTAGTCGTCAACTCTCTTTCAACGCCTCGACCGGGCGGATCCTGAGCCCGCGCAGCGTCGGCCCGAGGCAAGCGATAAGTCTTACGACAAACATGAACACGGCACACTCCGCCAGAATCAGATGAGGATCGATCGAGTAGTCCATCGATCCTCGACAACTCCGTTCGAGAAGAGCAACGCGAGGCCGATGCCCGCCACACGTCTTTGGGGTCACAGTAAACAACATCAATAACGTTCCAGGGTGCAGACGTGACTCGCGAACGCGAGTCATATGGGTCGAAGTGAGCGTAGCGAACGCAGGCGGCCACTGTCTGACGGCCGACGGGCACGTAAACATATGTCTTGCGTATACGACCAACTCAGCGTCTACTTGGATAGGGCATCTGGCGCGTGCTTGCCGGGCCCAAAATTGCCGGGAACGAGAAGTGCCGGTCCGTCCGGAGCGTCGTCACTCTGCAGCGAGTCGCTTCGTCTACGTCCGGAGATTTCGGCTTCGAGTCAGCGGAGTTGCTCGGGCGACCGTGGGGCCACGGCCCCGCCTGTCTCGGAAGGAGCGCTTCACTCGTTCACCCTGTACGCACTGCATGCGCGACTCGAAGAGCGTCGACTATGAGAGTGATGGCGACCCATCGAAGTTGCGCGATTTCTGCGCTGCTCTGCATCGGGTTCCTCGTCGTGGGATGCACGACTCGCGAGATCGTCGGAGTTGAGATCGGCGGGGTGACTATGTTTCCGAACACGGCGAGCCTGATCGACGGGCAGACTCTCCAGTTCTCAGCGACCGTGTCGGACGCAGAAGGCACGCTACTGCCCCGTGCAACGGTAACGTGGGAGACCGACGACCCGAGCCTCGTCTCGATAGACGAAGACGGGATGCTCCTCGCCCTGCAGGAGGGAACGGCGACCGTTCGTGCCTCATTCAAAGGCGCGGAAGCGACTGCTTCCGTCGTTGTGCTGCCGGCGGCCGCGATCATCGTGAGCCAGGACTCGCTGGCGTTCCAAGCCGTGGTAGGCGGAGCGTCATCGTCACCAGCGATGCTGCAAATTCTGAACAGCGGCGTTGGCACGATAGGTGGCCTCGCAGCCACCGTACTGTATGCTGAGGGCCAACCTACGGGCTGGCTGACGCCGACCCTCGCGAGGACACAGGCCCCGACGTCGCTCACGCTCACGCCCGAGACAGGAAGCCTACCCGGGGGTGCCTACGAAGCCAGGGTCGCTATCGACTCGGAT
>JBDGVS010000307.1:0-3785 GCA_039585535.1 Gemmatimonadota bacterium
CCGGCGCTTCACGTCGAGCGGCACCCGGGTCCCGTACTCGGTAATCCCCGACAGGCGACTGAAGTAGTCGTAGGAGGCAGCGGAGACGGCCTCCACGACGGCCCCTCCGTTTCCGCCATAGTTGGACATCACGGACACGACGTACGGGCGGTCTGGCAGATCGACCAGCGCCCAGACGGTGCTCACTCCGGTGATGCCCCCCGGTTTGAACGCGACCGGGACGGAAGTGGGTACCGGGGTCCGGATCGGGCCGCTCTTGTAGATCTCCAGGATCTCCCGCACCCGCGCACAGGATGCCGGGCTCATCGGCAGGTCACAGCTGTGAAGCTTCTCCATAATCAGCGCGGCCTCGCGGGGTGTGGACAAATTTTCGTTTCCGAGCGCCGACTCCTCGGGTCGGATCATCTTCCTCTGGAGCACGGTCCGGGGCGCTCCGAGCGAGGCGGAGAGGGCGTTGATCGCGTCCATGCCCAACTCGTCGATGAGCACGTTCGTCGCCGTGTTGTCGGAATGGAGCACCATGTAGATGGCGTAGTCTTCCAGGGAAAGCGCGGAGCCCCCGTCGGTGAGTACCTGAAGGACCCCGCTTCCCGCCGTGCGGACCTCATCGGTCATTTCCACTCGTCTTCTGAGCAGGGCGGGGTCGGAGTCGGCGCGTCGAAAGAGCTCGAGCAGAATCGCCACTTTGATCGCACTCGCCTGAGGGAAGACCATGTCGTCCCTCACCGCGAAGCGTTCGCGTGTTGTCAGATCGAGTACGTGGAGTCCGGCGACGCCTTCATACTCGTGGACAATGGCCTCGAGGTCGGTCTGGAACCGCGTGCGCAGGATTTCCAGATGCTCGACCTGGGCTGCGGCCCCGGTGGGCAGCAGAGGGAACGCGGTGAAGAGGAGTGCGAGGAAGGGTCGCGTCGCGCGCATCGGGCCTCCGTAGGAGTGAACTCGAAAGGCATCCTAGCGCGGGACGCCGCGCCCCGCACCCGACCTTTAGCGTCCCTTGAAGTCCGGCTTCCGCTTCTCCATGAAGGCGGCGACGCCCTCGCGTCCGTCTTCCGATCCGAATGCGTCGAGGAAGCGCTCCTTTTCGTACACGAGGCCCTCGGTCATCGGCATCTCGTACGCGGCTCGGATCGCGTCTTTCGCGAGCCGAAGTGAGACAGGACTCCACCGTGCCATGCGTCCAGCGAGTTCGAGTGCGCGCTCCAGGTGCTTTCCTTCGTCGACGAGCACGTCGATGTAGCCGATCCGATGCGCTTCGTCTGCTTCGAGGAAATCTCCGGTGAGGCTGATGATCGAAGCCCATCCCCGGCCGACGAGCCGAGTGAGTCGCTGGGTGCCACCTCCGCCAGGGATCAGGCCGATGCGGATCTCCGCCTGGCTGATCCGGGCGGTCGCGTCGGCGACGCGGATGTCACAGGCGAGTGCCAGCTCCGATCCCCCACCGATGCAGAAGCCGTGAATCGCGGCGATGACGGGCTTCGGGAAGTCGGCTACCGCCTCGTAGATCCGCCGCTGGTCGTAGACCGCGCGCTGCTCCTCCGGCGTCCGTGCCGCGAACTCGGTGATGTCGGCCCCTGCGACGAAGGCCTTCTCCCCGGTCCCGTGGATCACAACCACCCGGATGTCATCGTCGCTTGCGAGCGCATCGAACGTCTCTCGTAGCAGCTGCCGCACCTCGGCGTTCAGCGCGTTCAGTTTGTCGGGTCGGTTGAGCGTAATGACCGCGATGTGGTCATCCCGCTTCTCGAGAAGAACCGCTCCGTCGCTCATGACGCACTCCAGTCGTAGAAGCCGTGTCCACTCTTCTTGCCGAGCTTCCCTTCGGCGACCATCGCACGGAGAAGCTGAGGCGGCTCGAAGGCATCCGAACCGAGGGTCTCGTGGAGATACTCGGCAATGCCGAGGCGGACATCGAGTCCCACCAGGTCCGTGAGCTTGAGCGGGCCCATCGGATGGCGGTACCCGAGCTCCATGGCCTTGTCGATGTCCTCAGGGCTGGCGACATCTTGCTCGACCATGCGGATGGCCTCCATCCCGAGGACGATTCCCAGACGGGAAGAGGCGAAGCCCGGAGTGTCTCGCACCACGATCGGCTCCTTTCCGAGTCGGCGCGCGAAGGCCACGGACGCGTCACGCGTCGCGTCGGAGCTTTCCGGACCCCAGACGACTTCGACCAGCGCCATGATGTGCACCGGGTTGAAGAAGTGCATCCCGATGAAGCGCGTCGGGTCCCGGACGACCGATGCGATCTGCGCGATAGAGAGCGACGACGTGTTGCTCGCCAGAATCGCATGATCCGGAGCGGCAGCGTCTACGTCGCGGAAGATCGACTCCTTCAGCGCCATGGACTCCGGGGCCGCCTCGATCACGAGGTCCGCGCCGGTGGCCGCTTCGGAGATTGCGGTCGTCGTGGTCACATTCCCGAGGACTGCGTCCCGCTCGGCCTCGGTCACCTTCCCGCGAGCGATCCCCTTTTCGAGGTTGCCCTTGATCCGTTCGAGGCCTGCCGAGACTGCTGCCTCGTCGATGTCGAAGAGACGTACATCGCAGCCGACAGCCGCACAGACCTGCGCGATGCCGTGACCCATGGTCCCCGCGCCGAGGACCGCGACGGTATCGATGGTCATGTTCAGTTCCGTTCTCGTTGGAGTTCGAGCGCCTTCAGGCCCGCTCGTACAGGCTCGTGATTCCCTGGCCGACGCCGATGCACATCGAGGCCAGGCCACGGGCTGCATTCTGTTTCTTCATTTCGTGCAACAGCGTCACAGTGATACGCGCACCCGAGCATCCCACAGGATGGCCGAGCGCGATCGCGCCGCCGTTCACGTTCACTCGCTCGGGGTCGAGATTCAGCTCCCTCGTGCATGGGATCGCTTGCGCGGCGAAGGCTTCATTGAGCTCGGCGAGGTCGATTTCATCGGCGTTCCAGCCGTAGCGATCGAACGCCTTTCGAGTGGCCGGTACCGGTCCGATCCCCATCCGCTGTGGCTCCACTCCCGCGACGGCGCCACCGACGACTCGTGCCATGGGCTCCAGACCGAGTGAGCGCGCCCGCTCGGCGGACATGACGAGCAGCGCGGCCGCTCCGTCGTTGATTCCCGACGAGTTTCCGGCCGTTACCGTGCCGTCCTTCTTGAAGACCGGACGAAGCCGCCCGAGCGACTCCGCCGTCGTGTCCGCTCTCGGGTGCTCGTCGTGATCGACGACGATCGGGTCGCCCTTCCTCTGTGGCACCGAAACGGGGATGATTTCGTCGTCGAAGCGTCCGGCCGCGATCGCGCGCTCGGCGCGTTGCTGGCTTTCCGCCGCGAAGGCATCCTGGGACTCGCGGGTGACACCGAACTCCTCCGCCACGACCTCGGCCGTCTCGCCGAGCCCGATCGTCCACTCGGGCGCGAACGCGGGGTTCGGAAAGCGCCAACCGAGTACCGTATCGGCGGTCTGAGGATGCCCTCTCTGGTACCCGACGGACGGCTTCAACATCACGTACGGGGCGCGGCTCATGCTCTCGACCCCACCGGCGATGAATACGTCGCCCTGTCCTGCAGCCACCGCCTGCGCGGCGGAGAGCACCGCCTGCATGCCTGACCCACACAGCCGATTCAGCGTCTGTCCCGGGACGCTCAGGGGTAGCCCCGCTCGCAGGAGTGCCATCCTGGCGACGTTTCGATTGTCTTCCCCGGCCTGGTTGATGCATCCGAGAAGTACGTCGTCGATCGTCTCCGGGTCGAGATCCGATCGCGAGACGAGCGCCTCGATCGTCAGCGCCGCGAGGTCATCCGGCC
>JBDGVS010000308.1:0-3785 GCA_039585535.1 Gemmatimonadota bacterium
ACGATCGTGACGAGTTCTTCCGGCGGGTAGTAGTTCATCCGCTGTACGATGCCGAAGCGCGCTCTCATCGGAGAGGTCAGTGCCCCGAAGCGCGTCGTCGCGCCCACGAGAGTGAAGGGCTCGATCTTCATCGTCATGGTCTGGGCCTTCGGACCGTCCGAGAGGCGGATGTCTACCTGCCAGTCCTCCATCGCCGGATAGAGGAACTCCTCGATGATCGGGCGCAGACGATGGATCTCGTCGATGAAGAGGATATCCCCCTGACGTTGGTTGGTCAGAATTCCGACCAGATCCGCCGCCTTCTCCAGCACCGGACCGGAAGTCGTCTTGATGTTGACCCCCATCTCGCGGGCCAGCAGTGAAGCGAGCGTCGTCTTTCCGAGCCCAGGAGGGCCATGGAAGAGGATGTGGTCGAGCGGCTCCTTCCGGCCGGTCGCCGCTTCGATCGCGATCGAGAGCGCGTCCCGGACCTTCTCCTGCCCGATGAATTCAGCGAGCCGACTCGGCCGGAGCGATGGCTCGACGCGGACGTCGTCGTCGAGGGACTCGGGCGTCGTGATATGGGTGTGTTCGCTCATCGATCAGCCAGCCAGCGCCATGCGAATGAGATCCTCGGTGGTCTCGGGAACTCCGCTCTCCAGAACCGCCCGCACAGCCTGATCCGCATCCCCGAAGGTGTAGCCCAACGCCACGAGGGCCTGCACAGCCTCCTGCGCCCCACTCGACTGCGCCGGGGCCGACGGAGTAACGATCGCGAGGTCGGCCACCTTGTCGGCTAGCTCGAGAGCGATCTTCTCTGCCTTCTTGCGGCCGATTCCACTCACCTGCTGCAACGCGGCATGGTCTTTTTCGACGAGGGCACGCGCGAGCCTCTCCGCGCTGAATGTAGACATCATCGACAGCGCCACCTTGGAGCCGACTCCCGACGCGGTAAGCAGGCGCTTGAAGAGCGTCCGCTCGTGCGCGTCCACGAAGCCGTAGAGCGACGCCGAACTGTCCGTAACCACCTGCACCGTGCGCACCTCGACCACGCCACCGACCTGCGGCATACGCTGAAGTACGGTCAGCGGAACTTCGACCTCGTACACGACTCCACCCGACGTCTCGATCTCGACGCGATCCAGGTCGCGGGTCAGCACAGTGCCCTGAAGGCGGGAAATCATCGACCGGTCATCCCGGCAGACTTCCCATCAGACAGTGGCACAGCGCGGCCGCCACGCCGTCGGCCGCGTCGGCCGGCGTGGGAACCTCTCGGAGTCGAAGCTGCTGTTTGACCATGAATGCCACCTGATCCTTCGTCGCGTTTCCCGTACCGACCACGGCTTTCTTGATCTGGCGCGGAGCATACTCGGCAATGATAAGGTCGTGGTGCGCGGCGGCCAGCAGAATGGCGCCCCGGGCATGCCCCAACTTGAGCGCGCTCTGAGCGTTCTTTCCGTGGAACACGTCTTCGACCGAGACCACATAGGGCTGATGTCGCTCGATGAGTCCGACGATGCCGTCGTAGATCTCGCGAATGCGAATGGGCAGCGGCTCCTTGGCAGACGTGCGGATCACTCCACACTCGACGAGCGAGACGCGAGTGTGGCCGGCCCTGCGCACCACTCCGTATCCCGTAGCAGCCGTCCCCGGATCGATACCCAGCACCAGGGACCGGTCAGGCGCGATGGTGCGCCTGTCGGTCACATCGCCTCGGCGAGAACTGCCTCGTCGATATCGCCATTCGAGTGAACCTTTTGCACATCGTCGAGGTCGTCGAGGAGGTCCATCAGCTTGAGGAGCTTCTCAGCGTCCTTGCCCGTGACCGCCACCTCGTTCTGTGGGATCCGGGTCAATTCGGCAGACGCCACTTCGATGCCCGCCTCTCGCAACCCATCCTGCACGGCGGTGAAGTCGGACTGCTCGGTCGTCACGACGAACTCATCAGCGTCGCCCGTCACGTCCTCGGCGCCCGCCTCGATGGCTGCTTCGAACACCGCTTCTTCACCGTACTTCGAAGCGTCGATCGTGATCTGACCCTTCCGGTCGAACTGCCAGGCCACCGACCCGTCGGTGCCCAGGCTCCCGTCACACTTGGTGAGCGCGTGCCGGACGTCGGCCACCGTCCGATTCGTATTGTCTGTGAGGCACTCGAGGAAGAGAGCTACGCCGCCGGGTCCGTACCCTTCGTACGTAGTCTCTTCATAATTGACGCCCTCCAGCTCCCCGGTGCCCTTCTTGATCGCCCGATCGATGTTCTCCTGCGGCATCGAATTCTGCTTCGCAGTGTCGACCGCGAGCCGGAGCCTCGCGTTGAACTCCACGCTGCCCCCACCCTCCTTCGCGGCCACCGTGATCTCACGAATGAGCTTCGTGAAAAGCGCGCCGCGCTTGGCATCGTTGACGCCCTTCTTCCGCTTGATCTTCGACCATTTGTTGTGGCCAGCCACGTGTCCTCCGGAGGTGCTACGACGGGGTTCAGGCTCGGAAAGTACAGGCGAGTGCGGTCACCGATCAATCCGGCCGGATCCACAGCTGTGACAAACCCATTCTTGTCCGCCCGGGGATGAGGGCGTAGCGTGAAACTGGATGCCGAATCAGGCGCCAATCAGGCAAGTTTAAAGCATCGGCGTGGCTCTGTGTGAGCGCGCGAACTGAGCGCCTAGAAGAATCATGGAATCAAATCAGAAGGGTTTCACACTCATTGAGCTGCTGATCGTGGTGGTCGTAATCGGTATTCTGGCGACCATCGCCATCCCGAAATTTTCCCGGATGCGGGAGAAATCATTCATCGCCGCAGTGACGTCGGACCTCAAGAACGTCGCGAGCCAGCAAGAGATCTATCTGAGCGATGCATTCACGTACGCGGAGTCGGTTGCCGATCTCGGCCTGACGATTACGGATCAGGTGACCATCACCATCAATGAGGCCACCGGACAGGGGTGGGCCGCGACGGGAACCCACAGCGGGTACGCCGGCGGCCAGTGCGGCTTTTACTTCGGGAATGCAGCCGCCAGTGGCGCGAGTCCCGCCGCGCAGGCGGGCACCGTGACCTGCAACAACTAGCTGGAGGACGCCGCCCGGCGGGCGTCCGGCCGGGTCAGGTGAGTCGACGGCGCAGCGGCTGAAGCACCAGCCGTCGCCAGGCCAGAGCAAGGCCGCTCCACACGAGGATCACCGCCGCCAGCGACGCGATGCCGGCGAAGGTCTGCCCCACGATCCCGAAGAATTCACCCGTGTGGGCGAAGCGCAGGAAGGTGCGAAAGCGGCGGCCGCGTGACTGATCTTCGAAGGCCTGCCAGGTGAGTTCCCGGCCTGTCGAGGCTTCGTAACGCGCGGTGTAGCGCTTCTGCGGCTCCCCACCCCATCCGGTCGAGATACGTACCTCGATGTCGCGGACAGCCTCCTCCGGCACCGGGACCGTAATCGTACGCCACTCCGGTAGCCGTGCCATCGCTGGCTCAACGAGTCCGTCGAGGAGACTGACGTTGAAGGGCGCTGGCGCATGTCCCTGAGTCACGGTGGCAGCTCCGGGGGCAGGAGCCATTCCGAGTACTGTGCTTCCCGGTGAAGTCGCCGGGGCCGAAGGGGGCGCACTACGCGCGGCGGCCCGCACCGGAGGTGTGTCCCCCACCACGCGGTACGCCAGGTCGCTCGCCCATGGGAACGAGATCACCGTCGCCGACCCCACGACGAGCGCGAGCGGAATCGCCATCCAGAAGCCGAAGACGTGGTGCCAGTTGTAGTCACGCGCCTTCCCGCGGGCCTTCGTGTTCAGCACCGCCACCGATCGCACATGGTGGGTC
>JBDGVS010000309.1:0-3781 GCA_039585535.1 Gemmatimonadota bacterium
GTCTGGGCCGTATCTCAGTCCCAATGTGACGGATCATCCTCTCAGATCCGCTACGCGTCGTAGTCTTGGTAGGCCATTACCCCACCAACAAACTGATACGTCGCGACCCCCTCCATGGGCGAGAGCTTGCAAGCAGAGGCCCTCTTTGATCACACGACCATGCGGAAGTGTGACATCATGCGGTATTAGCCCAGGTTTCCCCGGGTTGTCCCTCACCCTTGGACAGGTTGGTCACGTGTTACTCACCCGTTCGCCACTCGGGTCTCCAGTGCAAGCACCGGGCCCTCGTTCGACTTGCATGTATTAAGCACGCCGCCAGCGTTCGTCCTGAGCCAGGATCAAACTCTCCATTGAGAAATAGCTTGATAAATAGCTCTGAATTCGAACGCGACTAGTACTACTGCGTTGTGTACTGATCGAGCGTTCGGAAAAACTACGTTGTTTGACCTGCCGACCACGAAGGTCGGATACAGCAGGACGTAGTGCCTGCCGTTCAGGCCCGCTCAAATACACTCAAAACCTCAGTTTTCAATCAGCTTGGTGGCTCGAGAGAGGTGGCATTCGTCACCGAGGTGGCGAAAGGGAACTTCTCTTCGAGCAAAACGCAGCGCCCGGCGATCCGACAGCCGTTTGCTGCGAGCCAAGAATAGTAGTCGTGCCCCTAGGGGCGGTCAACACCTCGAGAAGAACTTTCTTCACGCTGTGTCGTCGTTACACCGAAGCCACCCGAAAACCCAATCGTTACGCGGCTTCTGAGGGTGGACGACCGGAATTGAACCGGCGACCTCCGGGACCACAACCCGGCGCTCTAACCAACTGAGCTACGCCCACCATCGGACCTTCTCGATCACCCCGCTCCTTCGATCGTGAAGGCGAACACCCGATCGTTTCCGACCGAGCACGAAATACTAGTCAAAGCCCCCCACGCTGGGAAGCGTTTCCACATGAGATTGGTGCAAAGCTCGAAGGGGGCGCCGATCCGGCTCGGAACCTGGTGCACCCCTCCGTGGTTCCTCGCGGTACGATCCCGACGCGGCTGGGCGTGTGCAGCCGCGAAACCCGAGAGGATGCCGTCGAATGGCCACCGAACGAATCACCTTCCCCGGAGCGGACGGCCATGCCCTGGCCGCACGCCTCGAACTCCCGGCCGCAGGGCGTCCGAAGGCATGGGCACTCTTCGCTCATTGCTTTACCTGCTCGAAGAATGTGCGAGCTGCGGTGAGCATCACTCGCGCCCTGTCTCGGCTCGGCATCGGCGTTGTGCGCTTCGACTTGACCGGCCTGGGGGAGAGCGAAGGGGAGTTCGGTGATACGAACTTCTCGTCGAACGTCGAGGATGTCGTGGCTGCAGGGCGCTTCATGGAGAAGGAATTCGGAGCTCCCTCACTGCTGGTCGGGCATTCGCTCGGGGGCGCCGCGGTGCTCCAGGCGGCGTCTTCTCTGACCTCGGTCCAGGCGGTAGCGACCATCGGCGCCCCTGCTGAGCCCGCGCACGTGCTTCACCACGTCGAGGCATCCATCGAAGAGATCGAGGTGTCGGGCGAGGCCGAAGTCACGATCGGGGGTCGCCCGTTCCGCGTGAAGAAGCACTTCCTGGACGACCTCGAAGAATCCAGTATGGAGCGCACCGTACGCGAGCTCGATCGCGCCCTGCTCATCTTTCACTCCCCCGTCGACGAGATCGTCGGCATCGACAACGCGGCCAGTCTCTACGCGATGGCACGCCATCCCAAGAGCTTTATTTCTTTGGACCGAGCGGACCACCTCCTCGGGGACCCCGCCGACGCGGAGTACGTGGCGCTGGTCCTCTCCGCGTGGGCGAGTCGCTATATAGATCCCGACGAAGAGCCCTCTGTGGCCGAACTCGTCGAGGGTGACCGCGCCGTGGCCCGCACCGAACAGGGAACCTTCTACACGGACATCGCGGTGCGCCATCATGCGCTGGTTGCCGACGAGCCCGCCTCCGTGGGAGGAGACGACCTGGGCCCAACCCCCTACGACTACGTGGTAGCGGGGCTCGGCGCGTGCACGTCAATGACGCTACAGATGTACGCAGGTCGGAAAGGTTGGCCGCTGGAAGAAGCGCGGGTGCGCCTGCGCCACGACAAGGTGCACGCAAAGGACTGCGCAGAGTGCTCCGCAGGCGATCCACGACTGGATCGTATCGACCGGGAGATCGAGCTGGTCGGGCCGCTGAGTGACGAGCAGCGCAGCCGCCTCATGGAGATCGCCGACCGTTGCCCGGTCCACCGAACAATGGACCGCGGCGTGCGGATCGAGACTCGGGAAACCTAGAAAGTGGCGTGGGCCTCGAGAGAGTCGTGGGAGACTCAACCGTGACCGCGAAACGAGGGAAGACAGAACGCGCCTGGTAGGACTCGAACCTACGACATTCGGCTTAGAAGGCCGATGCTCTATCCAGCTGAGCTACAGGCGCCAATTCGATCCGTGCAGACTGGATCGAGCACCCAAGCTAATCACGTGCTGAGAACGAATCACGCCCCTGTCCAACAGGTCGTGGAAACGGTCACTCACGTGGGCGTCACGCTTCGTACGGAACCACCCCGCCCCGCGTCGCCATCATCTGGTGTTGAGAGTCGAGTCCTTCCCCGTTCAGTCGCTCGAAGGCTCCGTCGGCCCGGAGGATCCAGGCACGGGGATCGGCCAGCTGGCTATCGAGGACCCGCCGTAACACCTCTCGTGCGCCGGGGTCATCCACGGGCGTCACGACCTCCACACGAGCCCGCAGATTTCGCTTCCGCCAGTCAGCGGACCCGATGTAGTACTCACTCTGCCCCGCGTTCTCGAAGTAGAAGATGCGCGAGTGCTCGAGAAAGCGACCCAGGATACTGCGTACGGTCACCCCGTCTGAGAGCCCGGGTACGCCCGGTCGGAGGGTGCAGATCGAGCGGACGATGAGATCGACGGAAACGCCGGCCTGAGCTGCCCGATACAACAGCTTCACGACTTTCTTGTCGGCGAGTCCGTTCACCTTCACCTGGATGCGCGCGGGGCGTCCTGCACGAGCATGCTCGATCTCACGCTTGATCATCCGTTCGAGCCCCTGGACCAACGAATGTGGTGCGACGAGCAGGCGACGGAACTGCTTCTGCGGCGGCCCCGCTCCCCCCGTGAGCTCGTTGAAGAAATCGTTGAGGTCGGCGCCGAGATCGGGGTCGGCCGACATGAGGCCGAGGTCCGTGTAGAATCGAGCGGTCGTCGAGTTGTAGTTGCCTGTCCCCACGTGCACGTAACGCCGGACACCGCCGTCTTCCTTCCTCACGACGAGCGCGGTCTTGGCGTGCGTCTTGTAGCCGACCACGCCGTACACCACGCGAGCTCCGGCTTCGGCCAGCGTCTTGGTCCAGTGGATGTTGCTCTCTTCGTCGAAACGAGCCTTGAGCTCCACGAAGACAGAGACGTCCTTGCCCGCCTCGAGCGCCTTCAAGAGAGCATCCATGATCGGCGAGCGCCGACCGGTCCGATACAGCGTGAGCTTGATCGCCATGACGTCGGGATCAGCCGCTGCGTCGTTGAGAAAGCGCCCCACCGTGCTCTGAAAATCCTGGAATGGATGATGGCACAGCACGTCACCCTCGCGGAGGATGTCGAAAATCGAACGGTCGGTGTCGAGTGGGTGCTCCGGCTCGTACTTGGGGAAGGTCCCCCCCTCGACCTCGGCGTCGCAGAGCTCCGAGATCGCGGCCAGGTCGACCAGGCCCGGCAGCTCGTATAGATCCGATCGGGTCATCGTGGCGCCATCGCCGGCCTGATCGTCCCG
>JBDGVS010000309.1:3793-5499 GCA_039585535.1 Gemmatimonadota bacterium
CTCGCGGCATATCGGCCGACACCTCGAGCCGAATGACGGGCATGTATGCGCGCGCTTCGACCTCGTCCTGCACTTCGGTGAGGAAAGACTTCGATCCATCCTCATCGATCGTGACATCGCCAAGGCGCGTCGCACGGAAGGCGTCGGCTCGCTCGATGGAGGCGCCCACGAACAGTTGATCACAATTCGCGCAGATCACCTCTTCGACCGGGATCACGTCCTTCGATCCAGGAATGGGCAGGAATCGGTCCAGATGGCTCGGAACGGGTACGTACCCGAGTGCTGCCCGGTCTCCATCCCCTCGGCGCAGCGAGACGGCCAGAGCGAGGCCGAGACTTACGAGTCTCGGGAACCCTCGACCGGGCCCGGAGGTGAGCGAGAGCGGCGTCAGGAGCGGGAAGATCTCGGATGAAAAGCGCTCCTTCAACTCGGCTCGTTGTGAATCCGTGAGATCGTCCCAGGATCGCACGGCCACACCGGCGTCATCCAGCGCAGGAAGGAGTTCGCCGTTGAGGCACGAGTACTGTCGAGCGAGCAGAGACCGCACCCGTACCGTGACGATGTCGAGGATCTGTTCGGGCGAGAAATCCTCTTCCGGATCGACCTTCCCGGTCGATACGTCCTCTTTGAGTCGGCCGGCCCGGACCACAAAGAACTCGTCCATGTTCCCGGAAAAGATCGACAGGTAGCGGAGTCTCTCCAGGACCGGGAGATCACGGTCTTCCGCTAACTCGAGCACCCGCTGATTGAAGTCGAGGATCGCGAGTTCAAGGTCGAGAAAATCGTCGTCGCCCTTCCCCGTCTTGAGCCCTGACTCTCGGCGCTCGACAGGAAGTTCGACGGGCCGCATCCGCTTGCGATGCGGGGCGTCGCGGAGCATGCGAAGGCCGGTCTCGGACCGCACCAGCATGAGCAATGTCGAGATGAGCCCCGGGTCCCGCAGGCGAGGGCCTCCGAGACGCTGCATGAGCTCCATGAGCGGAATCCAGACGACGCCTTCCGCCTCGTCCGCCGGTGCCATTTCATGCAGCCAGATTTCGAGATCGGAGCCCCCTCGGCGGGAGGTCGCGAAGCCGACCAGATCGATATCGAGTCCGCGATCGGAACCGCGTCCCTGAAGCTCCGCGAGATACTCCCGCGCGATGTCCTCTCCCGACCCTCTCGCGTGCGGGAAGGTGAGGCCATCGACTCCCTCCACGAGCGCGACATCCCAGTCTCGCATCAGCATGAGGGCGACACGGACGTCGTTCGGTACTTCGGGGAGCGGCACGCCACGGCGGCCGCTCAGCGACTCCTCGACCCGGCGCAGCGTATCCTTCCCGTCGGAGGAGATTCCGTGGTCGGATTCGAGCCTTGCCCCCAACGCCTCGAGCGTAGTCTTGCCACTCGCCAACTCGAGGATGGTGATTTCTTGAAACTCCCGCGCCCACCCTGGCGCGTGAGCGATCACCTCGTCGAAAAGCACGCGATGAGTCGGTCGACCAAATGGACCAGACTTGAGCTCGCGAGTCTCCCGATCGATGTCGACCGCGGCGCGAGGGCGAAGGGCGTCGGGCTCGGCCACTGTCCGCACCATAGTCGCCACCTCAGAATCGGCCGCGAGTGTGGAATAGAGCCCCCCGCCCACTACGGGGGTCTCGAGGAGTCGCTCCTCGACGATGCCCTGCAGGCTGACACCCTCGGCCACACCGAGTTCGACCACCGCC
>JBDGVS010000310.1:0-3765 GCA_039585535.1 Gemmatimonadota bacterium
GGACTTTTCGGTACACCTGGCTCTCGGAGAAGAGCTTCACGATATCGGGATCCAGCATGCCGTCGTTCGACTCCCACTGCAGGATCTGGAGCGCCTTTTCGACGGGCATCGCCTTCTTGTACGGCCGGTCGGATGCGGTGAGCGCGTCGAAGATGTCGCAAACGGTCATGATGCGAGTTTCCAGCGACAGCTGTTCCGCAGTGACCCCGTCGGGATATCCCGTGCCGTCGAGCTTCTCGTGGTGCCCCCGCACGATCTCCGCGACGCGTGAGAGCTCTTCGGTCCACGGGATATTCAGCAGAAAGTCGTACGAGTGGACGACGTGCGATTGGATCTGGAGGCGCTCGTCTTCGTCCAGCGAGCCCCGGCGGATCTCGAGGAAGTGCAACTCGTGAGCCGTGATGTATGGCTTCTCCTCACCGTCCAGATCGACGAAGGTGGTGCCCGCGATCTCCTTCAGAATGTCGGCCGCCTCTTCATCCAGCACCCGCGGTACGTTGGCGTCCTGAACGGCCTTCCAGTACAGGTCCACCTGGGCAAGACTGTCCTCGAGAGTCCTCTCGATGGATTCCAGGTCGTCGACGGCCGCGGCCAGCCCCCTGTCCGCGATGACAGTGGCCCTGTCTTCGGCCGCCTGCATGCGCTGCAGGATGCGGATCTGCGAGAAACGTCCACGCACCTGCGCTTCAAGCACAGGCGAGAGCTTGTTCTGCTTGATGAGCACTTCTTCTCGCACGCCGACTTTTCCGAAGTCGTGAAGAAGGCCAGCGTACCGGAGCTGCTTCATCTCGGCGTCCGAGAAGAAGACATCCGCGAACGGACCTTCGGTCTGGTCGTTGACCAGCTGCGCGACGTCGCACGTTAGCTCTGTAACGCGCACGGAGTGCCCTGAGGTCGTCGGGTCCCGTCGGTCGATCGCGGTAACCGCGGCCTTGATGAAGCCGGCGAAGAGATTCTCGATGTCCTGATACAGGCGGCCGTTTTCGATCGCGACAGCGGCCTGGCCGGCAAGAGACGAAACGATGTCGACCTCTCGCTCGGTGTAGGGAAGCACCCAACGGTCGGAGTCTTCGTCCGTGCGAATCTCGGCCTTCGGATCAGTCTTTCGATTGATGAGCTGCAGGACACCGACCACGTTGTCGCGGTGGTCGATCATCGGGACCACCAGCATCGACTTCGCGCGGTACCCGTACTTTTCGTCGAATGCGGCTCGATTGAATGAGTACGGAACGTCGTTCGGTAGTTCGTACACGTCGTCGATGACGAGCGCGTCTCCACTCGTGGCCGCGTATCCGGCGATCGACGTCCGGTCCAGAGGGAGCCGGAACGTGAGCGAGGGCAGATCGGGCAGGGTATCGATCTGCGATGCGATGAAGTGCAGGAGACTGGCTCCGTCTTCGTCGGTCTCGACGAGGTACAGACTGCCGGCGTCGGAGCCGGTGAGTCCACGCGCCTGGGTCAGGATCAGGTCGAAGAGAGACATCGGGTCGCGCTCACCCATGAGCGCCATGCCGACCTTGCTCATCTCACGCAGTGCCTTGCGTGAGCGGGCAAGCTCCGCCTGAAGCTCCTCGAGCGTGCCTTCGGGGGTCATCGCATTAGCTCGGCTGCCCTGTCGAACGCCTGTCGTGCGGCTTCCTCACGCCCGAGCTCGGTCAGAATCTCTCCCATCAGGAGATAGAGGTCCGCGCTCAGCTCTGCTTCCTCCTCCACCGTGGCGAGAGCTTCGTGGGCGTCGTAGAAGAGCCCCAGGTCTCGGTACGCGACCACGGTCAGGAAGAGCCCGTCCGTCATCGGGTCGAGTCCAAACACGGAGATCTCGTCCATGTAGTCCTCGAGGTCCACGGACTCTGCGAGGCTCATCACTCGGAAGTCCTGCTGCTCGCACGGACGCCCTGTCTGTCGACCGCCCACGAAAACCGTCCAGGCGTAGGTCGCGCCGGGTCTCAGTTCATCACCTTCGGGGAGGGTGAAGGTCGTGTCGCTTCCGACCTCGTAGATATGCGGTCGGCCCTGGGCGTCGACCTCGCGAAGCATGAGATCGTAGCTCCCTTCCGTCGGCGCGCTCCAGGAAAACGTGGGCTGAGTCGATGCCACAAGAAGGCCGTTCCGCGGCGCTACAGGAGCAACGCCACAGGTCAGAGGCCGGATCATGCCCTGGCGTCCGCCTGCCGTAACGTCTGTCGATGCCGCTTGAGCGAGCGTGCTCATGGCGCGCGCGAAGATGTCGGGGTTTCCGCCGCCACGAGGTTCCTCGAGCGTCGTCTCCTGCGTGACGACCTGCTGCGCGCCGGTGCGAGTGATCAGAATGGCCCGCGACCCTGCCGTGGGGAATACACCGTCGCCGACGAACATCTGCTCGCCGATCGCGGCGGGCGCTGGGTCGCTGCTTCCGTGACGCACCGCGACATCGCCCTGAACGCGGATCACGAGTGCGACGGGGTCCTGTGCCTGCAGCGGAGCCGCGAGTGCTGCGGCAAGCAGGAAGCCGATTCCAGTGGCAAGTCTCATCTATCCAATCTCCTACTTTTCCGTCCGGCGCACCACGAAATCCCAATCGGGTGACGGTGGGTCGTCGATGTTTTCCTGGCACCGCAGAGCGTAGAGCGCGCTGGGACCGTCGTCAGGACAGGCCGCGAGTCCTGCCTCGAAGTGCTTCTTCGCTCCGGCCCAGTCGTGCTGCTTGTATGCGGTCATACCAGTCTCGAAATGCTCGAGTGCCGCCTCCTTCTCGTCGGACAGTCGTTCGCCGATGAACTCGAGCAACTCGAAGACCTTGATCGGTTCATCTTTTCCGACCACCGCGATGTAGTCCAACTCCCGCACCCGGTAGTCATCGCGACCAGCGGAAAGAGTGGTCTCCGAGACCATGTTCAGCGTGTCGTACGTCTTGTTCGCGGGTTCGAGCCGTGCCGCGAGGTTGACCGCATCGCCGATTGCGGAATAGTCGAAGCGCTCCTCACCGCCGACGTTACCTACGACCACCTCGCCGGTGTGTACGCCGATACGGACCTTGAGCGGCTCGTGGTCGGGGTCACGCGCTCCCCATCGTTCATTGAGGGCGTCCATCCGACGTTGCATGAGAATCGCCGTGCGCATCGCTCGGTCCGGATGATCCGTCACGTCTTTGGGTGCGTTCCAGAACGCCATGATTGCGTCGCCGATGTACTTGTCCAGGTAGCCGTGCTCGTCGAAGACGACCTGCGTCATGTCGTTGAGATACTCGTTGAGGAGCGCGATCAACTCCTGGGCGTCCATGTCTTCCGAAAGGGTCGTGAAGCCGGACAGGTCAGAGAAGAGCAGACTCAGTGGCCGCTTCTCGCCGCCCAGGGTGAGCGCTGACGGATCTTCGGAGATCTCAGCCACGACGTCGGGAGAGAGGTACTTCCCGAATGCTCCCTTGATAAACCGCTTCTCTCGGCCCTCGATGATCGCGGTGTAGGCGACGCTACCCACGTATCCGAGGGTAGCCGAGAGGATCGGTGTTCCGATCGGGACCCACGTGCCGACCGACGCGAGACGGGGCGACACGACGCCCGGGAGGTACAGGACCCCCGCCCACGCCCAGAAGGCGAACGCCCATGCGCCGGTGATCGCCCCCACAGTGGTTACCGCACCCCATCCTGCGCCCCGAAGGAAGACCACGCCGGCCGTGAGCGCGGCAAGCACCAGAAGAATGAGAAGTGTGGGGATGGTGCCGAGGCCTCGGACATACGTCCCATCTATGATGTTCTGCAGGGCGTTCGAATGGATTTCCACTCCGTA
>JBDGVS010000311.1:0-3750 GCA_039585535.1 Gemmatimonadota bacterium
ACCAGGTGAGCTTCGACGCCCACTCGGCCCAGTACGACTCGGGATCCGCCGACGCGCGCTCGTAGATCGAAGCGTCAGACATCACGGCACGCTCAGAGAAGTCCTCTGGGGGCGGAAAACGGCGATCCTCCTGGAGAAGGTCGTCCAGCGCACCGGTGTCGCTGCTCATCGATTCGGCCTCTACGTCATGGTGGGTGGGGCGATGCGCCCCAATCTGCACCATGACCACCCGCGAGCAAGTCGGAGCATCTCCGATGCGGGCGCCTGGGGTAGACCGAATCTCATCGGGTCGTACCTTATCAATAATGATTCTCCACAAAATACCATGAGTGGAGCGCCGAAGACTTCCGACTCTGGTGAACTCAGCGCCCAGATCGGATCGACGGTAGCCGCCCTCCTCTTACTCGGAGGCGGGTGGTCCGCACCCATGTTCGGCCTCGTCTCTCTGGCTCTACCCCTGTTCGTCGGTGCGTACTTCGCAGCCGGCTGGGATGCCCTGAGGCGCGTGGGCCGTTCGTTGCCCCGCGGCGAGATCGACGTGGATCTCCTCATGCTGCTGGCTGCGGCCGGCGCGGCAGCCGTCGGGCATTGGCTGGAGGGCGCCATCCTGCTCTTCCTTTTCTCTCTGGGAAATACACTCGAGACGTTCGCGTTTCGCCGTACTCGTCGCTCCATCGAAGCCCTGGTCCAGCTTCGACCGGAAGAGGCCCTCCTTCTGGACGGTGACACAGAGACGTCTGTCCCCATCGAGTCACTCAAGCCCGGGGACGTGGTGCGGGTCCGTCCCGGAGACCGGATTCCTGTCGACGGAACCGTCGAGTCCGGACGGTCGTCCGTCGACGAGTCCACGCTCACCGGAGAGCCTGTCCCCGTCGAGAAGGAGTCGGGCGCCTCCGTCTTTGCCGGAACCCTCAACGGCTCGGGCTCTCTCGATTTGAGAATGACCCGCGCCGACGACGATACGGCGCTGGCCCGGATCATCCGGCTCGTAGAAGACGCCCGAGAGGCCAAGGCGCCAACCCAGAGCTGGATCGAGGAAGTCGAGGGGCGATACGCAGTAGGTGTGATCGGTGCCGCAGGGCTGGCGATCCTGATCCCCTGGTTAGCGATGGGATGGTCGTTCGATGATTCCTTTTATCGCGCCATGACCCTCCTCGTGGTCGCGTCACCGTGCGCGCTCGTGATCTCGATTCCTGCGACGATCGTCTCCGCCGTCTCGAACGGTGCTCGCCACGGAATTCTTTTCAAGGGGGGCGCACACCTCGATACCCTTGCAGAAGTCAGGACGTTTGCTCTCGACAAGACGGGTACCATTACGGTCGGCCATCCTGACGTGGTCGCGGTCCGTGTGGAGTCTGGTACCCTCCCCTCATCGGGCGACGCGATCGCGGGCGCCGACCCCGGCCAGGAGGTCGAGAACGCTCTGATCCGGCTCGCAGCAGCAGCGGAGCGACGCTCGGAACACCACCTGGGGGCAGCCATCGTACGGGCTGCGGAGGAGCGTGAGCTCAGCGTTCCGGAGCCGGTCAACTTCGACTCGATCGTGGGGCATGGAGTCATTGCCGAGGTCGACGGTGTTCGAGTCGAGATCGGTCGGCGGAGTTGGGTTGAGGAACGTGTGGGGCTTCCCGTCCCCGCTGAAGCGCTTCAATGGCTCCAGGAGGGATTCCCGACCGCGACGCCGGTCTTCGTGGCGATCGACGGCCGACATGCGGGGGCTCTCGCCATCCAGGACCATCCGAGAACCAGCGCCCGTGCGGCGATGGCGGATCTCCGGGATTCAGGCGTCCGGCAGATCGTGATGCTCACTGGAGATGCACGTGAGACGGCCGAGGCGATCGCGGCAACGGTCGGTATCGAGACGGTCCATGCCGGCCTGAAGCCGGAAGAGAAGAGTGTGATCCTGAAAAAGCTTCGGGTGGACGGGGGCGTGGCCATGGTGGGAGACGGCGTCAACGATGCCCCCGCCCTCGCCGAGGCCGATGTCGGCATCGCCATCGGCGTCGCAGGCTCCGATGTGGCGTTGGAAACGGCCGACCTGGTCGTGATGGGAGAGGATCTCGGCGCCCTCGCCCATGCGGTCCGACTCAGCCGACGCACGAGGCGAATCGTCCGGCAGAACCTGGTCTTCTCCGTCGCGGTGATGGTGTCGCTGGTCTTCGCGGCCCTGATGGGGTGGATCGGACTCACGGCAGGTGTGATCGGCCATGAGGGATCGACCGTGATTGTGGTGTTCAACGGTCTCCGCCTGCTGGCAGACGGACGCTGAGCCCTATGCCCCCCCGCTTACTCTTCGCCCGTTTCCTCCGCGGCTCGTTCCACGAGGTCTGGGGACTCGAGCATCCCTTCGAAGGCTCGGATCGACTCAATCGTGAAGGTCTCGACGGCGGGCGCCCCGAGGGCGACTACACGTCCCGGGATGCGCACTTTGAAACGAACTTCGGTCTCAGCGCTCTCCACCTCATCCGCGGCGTCCGCGATACGGAAGCGCAATGTGAGAGGGCGTCGGTGGCGCGAATCGAGGTGCCGGTCCGCAACTCCCGCGAGCGACGACATGAGGGGGCGGGCCAAACCGAGTCTGCCCAGAGCTTCGAGATCGGCGACCAGAGCAAGGTTCCCTGCCACTCCACGGCCGGTTTCGTCCAGATAGACGTCGACGCTTGCCCACTCCGGCCCGTCGATCGAATGAAAGAACAGATACGCACTTCGCGTGGACTCTCCTTCCCACCGACCCTCGAATTGATGGCTCGTCGTCTTCTGCAGACCGGAGAGCTCCCAGCCGAGGGATTCGACGCCCGCACGAACGGCATCGATGAGGGGTTCGAGCGTGAGGAGAGGAGAGGCGGGCACAGCTGCTTGTCCTTCGTGGTTGACACCCTTTCACGGCGTCGTGTAACGTTCGGATTGACGGTCACTTAGGATGCGATGCACCCCATGAATCACACGCACACTGAACAGCTTCTCCGCAGAGCGCTCGAAGTGAACGGTCAGCGGTACACGGATCAACGGGCGGCAGTCTTCGGCTTCCTCGTCGCCACGGACACGCACCCGACCGCCGACGAAGTATTCCTTGCCGTTCGGCGACAGCTTCCGGCCATCTCTCTTGCAACGGTCTACAAGAGCCTCGAAACCCTCGTCGGGTGCGGGCTCGCGGTCAAGCTGACGTACGCGGACGATTCGGCACGCTACGACGGACGAACGGACCCGCATCATCATGCGCGGTGCGTCTCGTGCGGGCGTGTGCTCGACCTCGTAGGGGATGTCTCGCGCGACCAGATCGATGCCCTTCGCGGACCGGAGGGGAGCTTCACGGTTACGGGGTATCGCCTCGAGCTCTCGGGGTACTGCGCAGCCTGCCCGCCTGCCGAGCGCCCGCTCGCCGTCGCGGCATCGGCCTGAGGCGACACCAATAGCGTCCCTCTCCGTCGTGCGCGGAAGATCGATCAGGTCTCTCTTCGGCCTCTTCATACTCTGCGTGGTGGGCGGCGCCACGGCTCAGACATCGGTTGGCCAGGACGTCGAGGGCCTCCGAGCCCAGCTTCAGGGCGCGCTCGATACGTACCACTGGGGGAGCGCAGAATGGGGTGTCTTCGTGGTATCGCTGGACACGGGCGACACGATCTTCGCTGTTGAACCCGACGCGGCCCTCGCGCCTGCCTCCAACGTCAAGCTCCTCACGACTGCGGCAGCGCTGCATGTGCTCGGCCCGGAGTACCGCTTCCGCACATGGATCCTTGCCGACGGAGTCGT
>JBDGVS010000312.1:0-3738 GCA_039585535.1 Gemmatimonadota bacterium
TCGAGCACGCGACCGGCGTATGGCTCTCAGGCGGTCATCAATGGCGCCTCGTCGACGTCTACCTGGAAACCGAGACCCACCAGGAGTTGCAGAAGGTGCTCGAGCGTGGTGGTGTGATCGGAGGAAACTCCGCCGGCGCCTCTGCGCTCTCCTCCTTCCTGCTTCGCGGGGGAGAATACAACGGTGAAATCGTGGCGACGGAGCGGGCCGTCGGCTTCGGCTTTCTGAGGAACGTTGCTCTGGATCAACACCTGCTCGAGCGTGGCAGAGAGAACGAAATGTTCGAAGTCCTTCGTCGGGAGCCCCACCTACTGGGCATTGGACTCAACGAAGGCTCGGCGCTCGTCATAGCCGGCGATATCGCGCGCGTCATGGGTGGGAGAGTGGCGATCTACGACATCACCGACCCGCTCACGCTGATCCCACTCAGCTGGCTGAACCCTGGCGACGCGTACGACCTCGGCGCCCGAAGGATCATTCTGGCGGATCAGGGGCCCGGACCTCGCTGAGTCGCGGCATGCTCGCCCTCAGGCAGACGCGCTCCCGATAGCTCTCGATCAGAAGAAGAAGCGTTGCTGCCCGCCGCCGCCGCATCGTCGATTCACCACGTTGTTGAAGATCGATCCGAATCGGTACTCGAGGCCGAGGGACGTCCGTCGTCGCGTCGCCCGACCCTCCTGTCGTACGCGCGCAGGATACGCCCCAAGACCGCTCTTCGTCAGCGTTCTGACGGGATACGGTACGTAGCCTCTACTGAATACCGGTGTCCTGCACGCGCTGAAGGACCATGCCCCAGAGACCATCCGCAGTCACCTGATCGCGGTATCCCAATGCACCAAGGGCATCGGTCACGGCTTCGATCAGATCTCCCATCGCATCGCCGATCTCGTCGGATGCCGGGTTCACTTCGAGCACCGGGTCCGTGGTTACCGTGGACGCCGGCACATACTCGATGTTCGCCTCGTTGGCGACGAGGAACTGGTGCAGCCGCAGTGCCGCATCCACGAGCGCCTCGAGCTGGACGTACGTAGCCTCGCGGGCTTCAGCAGCCGCGACGAAACCTGAATCCGCGCGAGCGCGCATCATCTCGGTGTCCACCGCGGATACCCCACGGCTGGCCATCTCACTGGTGAACGCAGCGTCGAACTCCGGCAGTCCCAGCCCCCGCGCACCATCCAGCAGGTCACCCATTCCGTTCCAGAAGACCTCCACCTCCTCGTACTCACTGGCACGTGCAAGGTAGATACCCGCCAGCCAGTCGGTCGGCGGCGCGACCACTGCACCGCCAGAAGCCCACTCTTGCCGGACGTCACCGAATGCCGCCGCCAGCGAGGCTTCCGCAGCTGCCCTCATTTGCGGCATGAGTTCGGCAGAAATCGGCGGAATGAACACAGCCTGCTCGGCGTCTTCTGGCCCCGCCCGAAGTCGATCGCTGACCACCGGCCAGGCGGCATAAAAGCCGACCCCGATCGCCACGACAACAACGGCTCCGATCAGCGGTCCCGTGAGAGAGCGCCGTGGTCGCTTGGGAGCCGACGGCTTGTTCTTGGGAGTTCGTCGATCCCGAAGAGGTACGTCGGCCTCCGACTCTCCGCCCACCGCCGAGAAGTCCAGCACCTCACCCTGACCCGTAGACTCCCCTTCCCCTCCCATCCACGAAGGTGGGTCCTGGGGGCTGAACTCGGACATCGGCGTCTCGAGATCGAGCGCCCCGCCATCCTCCATGGCGAAGCCACCAGAGCCGAAGTCCATAGCGGTCTCGAGCTCCATTTCACCACCGAAGTCACCGACCGGCTCTTCCGTCGCTCCGCCTGCGAGGTCCATCGGCGGGGTCTCAACGGGCGGCTCGAACTCCTCCTCCAGCTCCAGACCACCTTCCATTCCACCGAAATCGAACATGCCAGCGGCCTCAGGAGCCGGATCATCTCCGACGGGTGCGGCCACGGCGGGGTCTGGCGAAGCCTGCTCCAATGGGGCCGCCTCGTCCACCTCATCCAGTGCGGGGGCGAGGTCCATGCCCCCAAAGTCCATCGCGAGGGCCGAAGCGTCTTCGTCGTCTGCGACCTCTACTCCCTCGTCGGGGGACGGATCGGCGAGGGTGAGGCCGGCGTCGCCGGCGTCGTCGCCTTCGGAGAGACTCAGATCCAGATCCAGATCCAGCCCGCTATCCTCCCCGTCTTCGATCTCGGGGGGCTCTGCCAGCGTCAGCCCCAGATCGACGGCTCCGAGTGGCTCCGACGTCTCTGGAACAACGGCTTCAGGCTCTTCGATCGCGGCGGCTGTGAGGTCCTCTTCCGCAGGAGGCTCGGTAACGAGAGGCTCGGTAACGGAGGGCTCGACCGGCGCTGGCGCCGCTACCGGCGGAGGTCCGACCGGCGGGGGTGCAATGAAGCCTTCGTCGGATTCCGATGCGCGCGCGAGCGTGTGGTAGATCTCGTGCGTGTGCGCTGGGCCCCACTGATCGGCCTGCGCATCGTAGAGCTGTGTCTCTTCGGAGATCGCCCCCAGCTCGATGCGAAGCGCCAGGGCGTCCACGCTCGGGATCGGGACCTCGTTTCCATTGGAGTCGATATACGCGAATCGCATGGACAGACGATGGGGAGTGCGGTGTCCCACCTGCTGGGGACTGGACAGCGGAAGTGTAAAGCGACAAGGCCGCTACTGCGAGAGGAAAGAAACAGCCCCCCGAGCCCAAAGGCCCGGAGGGCTGTTCGCCTCGACGGTGTTCTCGCGCTGTGACTACATGACCACCCTCAGATACTGCATGACCTTCGTCATGTATTTCTCGAAGAAGAATTTCTGAATATCCATCATGTCGATCTCGCGACCCTGGATGTACGACTGCTCGATATCGTTGGTCATGTCGAGCGGTGTGCCTGTCGTGATCAGGAACGTCGCCTGCTTGCCAGCCTCCAGCGATCCTACTCGATCATCGACGCCCATGAATTCCGCCGCGTTGATCGTCACGGCCTTGAGCGCTTCCTCCTCGGGCAGTCCGAATGCCACAGCGACCCCGGCTTCCCACGGGAGTCGGTTCGTGTAGAGCGACCCGGATCCGCCTGAGATCGCGAAGCGAACGCCGGCCTCGTAGAGTCGTGCCGGCATGGTGTACGCGCCGTCGTATCCTTCGAAATCGCGGCCTGGTGCCGCCATCGTCGACGTCAGGATCACGGGTATGTCGTTCGCCACCAGTCGATCGGCCACGTGAATGGCGTCCCGGCCTCCACGAATAACAATCCGAAGATCCTCTGCCGTGGCCCACGTGATCGCGTCATTGATCTGCGCCGCGCCGTCCGCCGATACCATGATCGGGATGGTCCGATCGAAGACCGGAATCATTGCGGCGTACCGGGAGTCCGTCCTCACCTCCCTTCCCGCGCCGACCGCATCGCGGTAGGCCCGAGCCTCACCAAAAAACGCCTTCAGTTGTTGCACCTGCTCTTCATAACTGGGCGGATCTTCCTGCTGCCCACGCCCGCCCCCGAACCCGCGAAACCGGCGGGGGTTGGGATTCGGCCAGTTCACGTTGAGCGCCGCCGCCGACTCCATCGACATCTCCTCCCAGCTCCATCCCTCGAGGCTGAGCGCAGACGACATGCCGGATATCAGGCCACCGTCCGGCGTACTGAAGGCGATGAGCACGCCCGCGGAACGCGAGGTGCCGATGTGTCGACTCTCTGCATTCACAGCAACGTCCGCACGCACGTTCGGATTGAAATCGCCGAGCTCGTTGACGTC
>JBDGVS010000313.1:0-3713 GCA_039585535.1 Gemmatimonadota bacterium
CGTCCGTCCAGAACGTTGACGACACCGCCCACAGCCGAGCTCCCGTAAAGGAGTGTGGCCGGCCCACGGATGACTTCGATCCGGTCTGCGTTGCGCGCCTCAACGGCCACGGCATGGTCAGGACTCGTGCTAGACGCGTCTCCGGTGCCGATTCCCGCCTCGAGGATACGCACGCGATCGCCGCCGATCCCTCTCACGATCGGACGACTGGAGCCCGGACCGAAGTAGGACGAGGTGACGCCCGCCTGACGTGAAAGCGTCTCGCCAAGAGATGCCTCGGCGTTGGTCACCAGATCACGTGACGTCATCACACTGGCCGGTTGGTACGCCTCCGAGCGGCGGGTCGAGCCGGCCCCGGCCGAGACAATCATCTCGTCGAGATGGAAGACTGCTTCCATCTGGACCGTAACCTGAGCCGTCTGGTCGGCCTCGACATCGACCGACTCCAGCCCCCTCCCCCATCGGACGCTCTGCGCTTCGAGCACGTAGCGACCGGGAGGGATGCGTTCGAACACGAATCGGCCAGCACCATCGACACGCACTCTGCGCCCCAGACCGGGAAGGACCACGTCGGCATCGTCGACGGGCGCATCCCCGACCAACACTACTCCTTCAATCCGGCCCTCCTGTGCTGCGAGTGCCCCACCAGACATCATGAAACCGAGCATCAGCGTGAAGAACACGCGCATCGTTTTCGCTGTATTCACCAGTCCCTCCCCTATCGGCTCCGACCGACGGTTTGGCCGTCGATCGATGGATGACGTTCGCCGGGTGCACGTCGCGACCCGGCTTGCTCCGTAGAACGTCAGCCGCGGGGAGGGGCCCTGGCAGAGGCGGCGCGGCGTGAACGAGCGTCGCGGGCGTCCTCGACGTCGGAGACTTCCCCAACGCGCTCGGTGGCCTGAGAGGCGCGAGGCGTCTTGTCAGCACCCGGCGACGCGTGGTTCGCGCCGACCTGGGTACAGACCGTGTGATCGTGAGGCGCAGGGCAGGCACCCGGCTGGTGTTCCGACTCGACGACCGGAGCGTGCGCAAAATCGGCACGCTCCATGACTGGCACAGCAACGCTGAGCGTGAGCAGCAGGGCCGCGAGCGGACTCGCGACGGCCCTCCGAAACGGTCGTCGAACACGGGTCATGATGCGGAATGTACTCCCGAGTACCACGAGAGTGTCACCCTCTCGTCATCCTCCCATGCCGAAGACATTGAACTGGCGCGTGTACTTGATGAACAGTGACCTGCCCTGCGGGCCCTGCAGGGTGTCGAAGCCCTGCACGTCGTTGTACACGATGAAGAGTCCCGTACCCGCCGTATTGAGCCAGCCGAAGCGGAGATTCGTGGACCACTGATCAACCTGGTCCGAGTACTGCACGAGCCCCTGCACGTAGACCTTCGGCGTGAAGAAGTAGCCGAGCTTGACGCTGGTCAGTACCGCGGTGAAGTCGCCCTCGGGGAGGTCGACGTCGTTGTACTGCACGGCGCCGGTGAAGCTCGAACGATCGCCGTAGCGGAAGGTGACATCACCTCCTGACGTGCGCTTCGAGCCCGACAGGAACGCGCCCCAGTTGAATCGTGAGTTGAAGGAGAACGTCCGCGACTGATCGGTGAAGTAGACGAGCGCTGCTTCCCAGCCATCGTAAAGACCGGCCGGAACGATCACCGGATTTCCGTCGGAGCCGGTAACGCCCGGAATCTGGAATTCCTCGTAGAGCCCCTCGCGAACCCAATTGGCACCGGTGTGGATCTCCATGCCGGAGCCCCACTGCCAATGCTGGTCGACGTGCAGACGCGACGAAATCTCGAAGCCCTCGTTCGCGACCGTCGACCGGTTCCGATAGGTGAAGTACGACACATGAGGCCGCAGCTCCCGGAAGATGCTGCTCGGGCGGATGTAGTACATGCCGAAGAGCTGGTAGTACCGATGTCCGCGCCGTGGCACGAAGCCGATCTCGGGATTGAAGTCCTCCCCGATCTGCTGCATCGTCGCGTTCGCGCGGAAGCTCCGCGTCGTGACGCCACCCGTGACATCCCACGCGATGTCCTCCTCGGTCGTTCCCGGCGTCTCGGTCTTTGCGAGGTACGACGTGAAGGTGACCTGGTCACCGAGCCCCAGCTGACCATCGATCGCGTACGTCTGATTCTCGTCACCCGCGACGTCGCTGCGACGGTCGGCAAAGAGCGCACCGATCTTCGAACGGCCGGGGAGCTCCCGGGCGACCCGTGCCACGCCGTAGGAGTTGCGCGTCTGATTCTCCGCATCGGGGAATCCATCGGTCTGGATGTACAGGCCGCCGACATTCAGCCCCATGGTACGCCCCGAGATGCGGCCACCGCCCTTGATGGGGACAGGTGCACCGGCGTCGATCCCGATCTTGCGGCTGAAAAAGAGGTCCGCGCCCCCTCCCCCGACGGTGAAGAATCCTGCGTTCTCCAGGAAGAACGGTCTCTTCTCCGGGAAAAGGAGCGGGAAGCGGGTCAGATTCACCTGAGCGTCGTCGACCTCGACCTGAGCAAAGTCGGTGTTGACGGTGAGGTCCACCGTCAGCCCCTGCGTGACCTGGACCTTCGCCTCGCCTCCGACCTGGCCGTCCTCTTCGAACGCTGGATCACCCGCAGCATAGTTGCGAACGCTGGACCCGAGAACGTACGGCGTGACGGTCGCCGAGAGTCGAGTCGGTGGCGCAATTTCGAGACCGCCCGCGAAGTCCAGCCGATAGAGATTGAACTCTCGGGGCACCTCCGACCAGAAAACCTCCTCGTTCAGGTGGCGAACCCGGCGCGACATGTTGAAGCCCCACTCGGCGTCGCCTGCCGTGTATCGCAGGGTGCTGAACGGGATCCGAAATTCGGCGTACCACGCCTCACCATCCTGAGAAGTCGCAACCTCCCAGCTTCCATCCCAATTCTTGTTGAAGCCACCGCCCGCACCGGCCTGAAACCGTTGCTGGCTGTTGGATCCACCGCCAAGAAAACGGCCTCCGCCGCTCCCTGCGGCCGCCACCTGACCGTCGTACTCGATCCCGGCTGGCGTCGTCCCGAAGACAAAGCCGTTCTGTCCATCCTTGAACGTGTCGAAGATCATCACCACGGCGTCCGCGTCCGTGACTTCGAAGTCGCGAATGGCCTCACCCGGCACGATCTGGGAAGGGTGCGCCTCCTTCGCCCAGACTCCTACATAGACTGCGCGATCATCGAAGAGGATCCGCACCTCCGTGTCCTCGGTCGCGCTCTGACCGTCGCTCGGCTCCCGCTGGATGAAGTCGCGAAGGACCGGCGCTGACATCCACATGGCCTCATCGAGCACACCGTCGATCGTCGGCGGAGTCTCGATGCGCTCGGCCCGCGCTACGGGAGCGGGAACGGGTCCCGACGAGGTGATCGCGCCCATCTGCTGCGCTGCTGCGCCCACCGGCAGCAGCGTAGCAACAGAGACGAGCAAGGCGGGAGCCAACGCATGGTCGGCCGGCCGAAGCGATCTCACAACGGAGAGCCAGATGTTCGAGAAGGTCATGGAGTGGGTGTTGGGTAAACCGACACTCCACGGACATTCGCGTCGGTCATAGCGTTGACCGGCTGGCCCCTGCCCTCAATCGAGTGCCGCCAGCGCCTCCCGGATCTCTGCGAGATCAGGAAGAACCGAGTCGTCCTCGGTGACCCAGGCGTACCGCACGATCCCGGCCTTATCAATCACGAACGCGGAGCGCTTCGCGACG
>JBDGVS010000314.1:0-3713 GCA_039585535.1 Gemmatimonadota bacterium
GAGGGCTCTTACATCTGGTGGGATGAGGAAGGTCCGTACCTGCCGAAGCAATTCTACCAGGGGGCATTCGAATTCAATCGGGTCTTCAAGGAGTCGGGGAACCTCGAGTTCTGGGTCTCCGGTGGCGTCCGTGGCCACGATCCCATGCTTTCTTTTGTCGCAGCAGGGGCGGATGGGTCGGACCCGAATGAACCATCCACGGGTGGTCTCACCCGGGTACCTTTCTACCAGAGCTGGTACGGGCGGCTCCAGGTGCGAGTCTTGACCGTGCGAGTCTGGGTCGGGATCGACAACTTCACGTTACGCCGGGAGTTGCAGAAGTATCCGGAGCGCTTTCTACCAGTCACTCGGACGACCTACGCCATTCGATGGGACCTCTGGAATTGATCGACGGTCCCTTCTTCAGGAGCATTGCATGATCCGAAGTATGACGGGGTTTGGAGATGCGGAACACGACGGCGTCGCTGGACGACTCCGACTCGAGGTGAAGACGGTCAATCACCGCTTCTTCAACACCAGCATCAAGACGCCCTCCGGCTTCGATCGCTTCGAGAAGCCCATCGCCGACGCCCTCCGGGTCTACATCGCGCGTGGCCACGTAAGCGCCTTCCTCTCTCTCGACCGCTCGACCGCCGATGTCGAGCAGGGGCCGTCGATCGATCTGGACAAGGCGCGAGGCTATCACGCTGCGTTGGATCACCTGAAAGACGAACTCGATCTGCCTGGCGAGCCCGACCTCGCGATGCTTACTCGATTCGGGGACATCTTTCGCGCCCCGGAAGCCGATCGGACAGTCGGGGTGGAGGTCGATGTGGTTGCCGCGCTCGCGGCCAAGGCCGGTGATGCGTGTCGTGCGATGCGGGAGGCGGAAGGACTGCGCCTGGCCGACGATCTCGAGGGTCGACTCGCAGCGATCACCGGTCATCTGGATGCGGTGGACGAGAGGGCGCCCCTGCGTCTCATCGAGCACCGAGACCGCCTCCGGACCGCCGTTCAAGAGTTGTCTGAACAGGTGGACGTCGATGAGGAGCGGATGGCGCGGGAGATCGCGTACCTCGCGGAAAAGTGGGACATCAACGAGGAGGTGGTGCGTTTTCGGTCACACGTCGAACTGTTCCGAGAGGCGTTGACCGGCGACGGCAGCGAGCCGGTCGGCAAGCGTCTCTCGTTCCTGGCTCAGGAGATGCACCGCGAAGCGAACACTCTCGGTTCGAAGGCCAACGATGCAGAGCTTTCCCAGGCGTCGATCGCCATCAAGGAAGAGTTGGAGCGCATCCGCGAACAGGTTGAGAACGTCGAGTGACGGAGTCCGCCGTTCCTGTGGTCCTGGTCGCTACGAGTGGGACGGGGAAGACGACGATCGCACACCGGTTGGTAGAGGAAGATCCGCGCTACGTCTTCTCGATTTCTGCGACCACACGGCCGCCCCGAGAGGGTGAGAAAGATGGTGTGGACTATCACTTTCTCGACACGGACGAGTTCGAGCGCCAGGTAGAGCAGGGCGACTTCGCGGAGTGGGCGAGGGTTCACGACCGGCTCTACGGCACTCCGCGTTCGGAGCTGGATGCGGCCGCGTCGCGGGGGGAGCATGTCGTGCTCGATATCGATGTGCAGGGCGCCCGTCAGATCAGAGAATCAGTGCCTCAGGCACGACTGATCTTCGTCCTACCCCCATCCGTGGGTATAATGATGGCTCGCCTTACGGGGCGGGGGACCGAGGCAGCGGAAGATATCGCCCGTCGCCTTCGGTCGGCGTTGGTCGAACTTCAGGCGGTTCCCGAGTTCGACTACGTGGTGGTCAATGACGACCTTGATGAGTGCCTTGGCGAGATCCGGGCGATCGTCGAGAGCGGGGCGGTTCCAGAGGCCCCGGAGCAGGATGCAGAGAGTTTTCGTGCCGAGATCGGACGACTGCTCTATGAAGAGTACGGCGGAATCGCGCAGGACAACGAATAGGACGGACCCGATGCGAGTCTTCACCCCAGACGAAGTGGCTTCCGGAACCGAGAGCAAATATCTCGGTGTGCTGGTTGCTGCCAAATACACACGCGAGCTCAACTCTCTCCCCCGTGAGGCCATGCCGATCGGCGAAGACAAGAAGCTCACAACGCGCGCTCTGGAGGCTCTGACCTCCAATCAGATCGAGTTTCGCCTCGTGAAGCGCCGGCGCCGCGAAGACCCCTGAGTTTCGTATGACCCTGAGCCCGCGAGCGCCCTGGAAGGGCAAGCGGATCGTACTCGGGGTCACAGGCGGTATCGCCGCGTACAAGTCGATCCAGGTGGCGCGCGATCTGACGCGTCTCGGTGCCGAGGTCGACGTTGTGCTGACACGTTCCGCACAGAAGTTCGTCGCACCGCTCACCTTCGAGGGTGTGACCGGCCGCCCGGCGCTGAGCGACCTCTTCTCTGCCGAGGGCGCGGCCCTGCACATTCGGCTTGGACGGGATGCTGATGTCGTATGCGTCGCGCCGGCCACTGCCGACTTCCTCGCACGAGCCGCACAAGGCCGCGCGGATGACCTGATCTGCACGACGCTTCTGGCGACTCGGGCGCCGGTCGTGGTTTGCCCGGCGATGAACGACCAGATGTTCGCGCACACCCAGGTTCAGCAGAATCTTGCACATCTGCAGGAGGAGCTCGGGTACCGAGTGGCTGGGCCGGCCGAAGGGGCCCTGGCTGTTGGTGAGGGAGCCGGTCCGGGCAGGCTGCTCGAGCCGTGGCAGATCGAGGAGGCCATCGGGCGAGCCCTGGGGGAGAGTGACTCCTTTCTCGGAAGAAAGGTGCTCGTCACCGCGGGCCCGACCCAGGAGCCCATCGATCCGGTCCGGTATGTCGGAAACCGGTCGTCTGGAAAGATGGGGTATGCCATCGCTCAGGCCGCCTGGAGGCGAGGCGCCGATGTCACACTCGTGAGTGGGCCGTCCGCGCTCGACGCACCATGGGGGGTTGAGTTCGTCCCCGTTGCGACCGCAATCGAGATGCGAGATGCCGTCGCGGATCGGATCGGGGATGCGGATGTCTCTGTCTTCGCAGCGGCCGTTGCAGACTTCCGACCGATGGATCCGAAGGATCGAAAGGTGAAGCGGGCGGAGACCGGCCCGGAACTTTCGGTCGAGCTGGAGGCGAACCCGGATGTCGCGCTCGAGACGAGTGAGCAGCGTCGCGCGGGAAGCGTCGCGGTCGGCTTCGCACTCGAGACCGACGACCTGCTCGAGAACGCGAAGCGAAAGTTGGAGAGGAAGGGATTCCAGCTGCTCGTGGCCAACGATGCGACGGAAGAGGGTGCCGGCTTTGGGGTGTCCACCAACCGGGTCACGATCCTGGGGGCCGACGGGTCGGTCGACGCGCTTCCGCTCCTGTCGAAAGACGAGGTAGCGGAAGGAATTCTGGACCGGGTCGCGGCGCTCCTCGACGCGTCTGTGAAGGACGAGGCCCCCGGTGGCTGACCGACCGTCGCGGGAGGAAAGCGCACGGCTCCTGCGTCAGCGCATCGAGATGGGGGGAGGTGAACTCTTTCTCGATGGCATGAGTCGGGACGAAGCTCTGGCCATGCTCGAGCGCGGCGCTGAGTTGGCCCCCTCGCTCGGAGGCGTGTCCTCTCCGGTGCCCGCGCCTCTTCCGAGACCGTCCACGCGTGAGACCGCCATGCCGTCACCCGCGACCTCGAGCCGAACACCTGCTGTCGCAGACGGCCGTGCTCCGGCCCCGCTGGC
>JBDGVS010000315.1:0-3696 GCA_039585535.1 Gemmatimonadota bacterium
ATACATCACGGCTCACGAGTTGCACTTCCTCGAGATCGGCCGGGGCTCGCTGGACGAAGACGAGCGCCTCCAGATCCAATCGCACGTCGTGCACTCGTACGACTTTCTGCTGAACATCCCGTGGACCGAAGAACTCTCGCGGGTCGCGGAAATCGTGCGGGGGCATCACGAGAAGCTCGACGGCACGGGGTACCCTGACGGGGTCACTGCGGAACAGCTGTCGCTGGAAACACGCATCATGACGGTCTGCGACATCTTCGACGCGCTCACGGCATCCGACCGACCATACAAGAAGGCGATGCCCGTCGAGAAGGCACTCCAGATCCTTCAGTGGGAATCGAACGACGGCATGCTGGATCCCGATATCGTGAAGCTCTTCTCCGAGAGCCAGGTGTACCGAAAAGTCCTGGACGCTGACTGGCGCGAGTTCTAGCTACAGGTGCGCGTCCTCTTTCTGGTACTCGTCGGACTCACTGCTGCGGGAGCGTGCGCGCAGGTCTCAGACGACGGGCCCGGCTCCACGACGGGGTCGGAGGCCAAGGACATCGCAGAAGTTGGCGGCGGTGCGACAGAGGCAGTTTCCTGCTCCGTCCCGGACGCAGTTCGAGTTCGAGTGCCCTCGCGCCCCGTCGCCGAGGAGTGGTACGAAACTCGGTGGGTGACCGACGAAGCGGGCAGCCAGATTCCACTCGGTGTCGGGCACATCCACTACTCGATGCGGAATCCCGGCTTCGACCTGCCACCGGGCGAGCTCGACTGGCTGCGTAGCATCGACCTCCCACTCTCCGCTGCGCCTGGACAGCCCGCATCGGCTTGGATCACGATGGGATGGGTCGTACGAGACGGGCTCGAACCAGAGCCGCTCCGCCGGGCGGATCAGGTCGAGACCGGCTACGAAGACTTTTCGTTCATCGTGCTCGACACACAGGACGACTGGATGAAGATCCGTTACGCGGACGACGCGAACGGTTCAGCCTGGGTGCCCGCATGCGCGCTCGACGAGGGGCCGATGCTCTTCGACTTCACGCGATGGAGCGACTGGCTGACAAGCGGCGATATCTCACCGCTCTTCTTCCGTGTGGGCGCACCTGACGACCTCTTCGCGGCACCGGACGAAAACGCCGAGCGCCGAGCGATCGGTCCGGACTACCACCTCGAGCCGATCGAAGTAAGCGGCTCATGGATGCGGGTGCTGCTGAAGGAGCCGTCGGACTACTGCGAGTTCGATATGGAGAGTGAGGCCACCGAAGGATGGGTTCGGTGGTACGCCGACGACGTCGGTCCGCGAGTCTGGTACTACACGCGCGGATGTTAGCGGTGTAGTCCGCTCTCCCTCTTGATGTACTTCCGCAGCATACGCGGACCGACCTCGGCTCCGTAGACGTTTCCGAAAGCATCGACCGCGACACCCTCTGCGGCGCTCGTTCCCGAGCTGTTCGGATCCGGTTCGGGGTCCGGAATGAATCCGGTCACGAATCCTGTCCGAGCACTTCCAATGTAGATGCCCCGGCGCCACCCCTGATTTCTCCGGGTGTTGGACTCCGAGTCTGCGGCATAAAGGACATCGTTCTCGTCGATGAACAACCCACTCAGACGACTGAACTGCGTCCAGTTCGCGAGGTGCGTCCCTTGCTGATCGAAGATCTGGATCCGGTTGTTGTAACGGTCAGCCACGAAGAGTCGGCCCTGAGAGTCCATGGCGAGTCCATGCGGCTCACGGAACTCGCCATTGTCTCCACCAGTCTGGCCCCACTCCATCAGGTACGTCCCATCCGAGGCGAACTTCACGATGCGGTTGTTCCCGCCCGGTCCGTGTCCGTCCGCAACAAAGATGCTCCCGTCCGGCGCCACGAGTACGTCGTTGGGCTTGTCGAAGTGTCCGTCGTCCGTCCCCGGCACGCCCTCCTGACCGAGAACCATCAGGATCTCGCCCTCAGGACTGAACTTCTTGATGGTGTGCCCGCGACCCTGCGCCGTGGGCTGTCCGATATAGGCCGCGTCGGCCACCCAGACGTTGCCCTGCCTATCCACGAACATCCCATGCGGCCAGAGGAGCTCGTCGGCGCCGAAGCTCGTCATGAGATTGCCGTCGAGATCGAAGCGCATGACCGGATCGACGGACGAATTCGCGCACGTGTTCACACCACATCGCTCCGCGACCCACATCGACATGCCATCGGGCGCCGGATACACGGCACTGAGCGATCCCCAACTGCGACCCTCGGGAAGCTGCCCCCAGACCCCCGGCACGGTCGTATACGGATTCGGCGCGATCATCTGAGCGTCCACTGTGGGAACAAGCGCTACGATCAGCGCCGCCGTGGTAAGAATCCAGGCTCGGCGATCCAGCATCGAGTCGACTCCGAAGAGGGTGAGTTGCGAGACGGTCAGAGTGGGTTTGTGCCGTCTCCGGCGCCAGAAGCGGGTGATACACCACCCGCAGCGACGCCCGCGGCCCGAGCGTCGAGCCTGCCGAAGGCTCCGCGCAGGCCCCACACGGCCCCGACGACGATGAGTCCCAGCATGACCCAGCGGAGGGCGGTCGCCGCGAAGGCAGCATTCATCACCGGAGCCGTGAAGTCGTACTGCACCAACCCCCCTCCCCGTTCCAACATCCAGTGCCAGCCGGTGTGTGCGAGCACCGCCGACAGGACCACTACGCCCATGACCTGTGGGAGCCACCGCGCGAAGGTGAATCGCATGATCGGCACAACGAGCGCGAGTACAAACAGCTGCCCGAACTCAACACCGATGTTGAAGGACAACAGCGAGGTCAGCAGGTGAGCACCCGCGAACTGGAGCGATTCCGAGAGAGCAAAAGAGAAGCCGAATCCGTGGACTAGGCCGAAGCCGAACGCCACCATCCACCGCTTGGCCAGGGACCGCCCAAGGATGTTCTCGAATGCCATGAAGACGATCGATGCGGCGATCAGTGTCTCGATGAGCGGCGGGAACCAGAGCGCATCCGGCGCGAGTCCCAGCGCCGACGCGATCAGCGTGATCGAATGCGCAATCGTGAACGCGGTGACGATCGGCACCAGCGCCAGAAAGCTCTGAATCGGAACGACCAGGCAGAGCAGGAAGAGGATGTGGTCGATCCCGTCCAGGATGTGGTCGAAGCCAAAGACGACGAATCGCCATGCTGCCTGGTGCCAGCGAGGGTCGAGGCGGACGAGACCTGGGTTCCCCGTGTACTGAAAGACCCGCTCGGCGCCGCCGGCGGGAAGAAAGCGGAGCACGGTCAGCGTCCGCAGGCCCAGGTGAGCCCACTGCGGGTCGATCGAGAAGTCCGACGCCTCGCTGGAGATCGGCACCTCGAAGAGGAGATCGATCGCGGCTTGCTGCCAGAACAACTCCGTCTCGGGACGGAGCGGCGGCGCGCGAACGTTCTCGAGCGCTCGTTCGTATGCTGAGAAGGCTCGGTCGCCCGGCTGTGAAACCCGCATGGCGGCGAGACGCGGCAGGGGTCGACCCTCCCCACCCTCCTCGAACGACACGTATTCCCCGACCCATCGCTCTGCCGCCTCGCGGATCTGCTCGTCAGCTTCAGCGATCTGCAGATATCCGGGTCCCCGCTGTGGGAAGTCGTAGTCGCGGAACGCCCCCAGTGGCACGCGTACCAGGAGCCGCAACACGCCACCGTCCGGCTTCACGAACGCCTGGACGGTTACGTCTGTCGGGATCTCGTGCGCCTCC
>JBDGVS010000316.1:0-4592 GCA_039585535.1 Gemmatimonadota bacterium
AACCCCAACCCGTCAGCACCGGAACGTCATCGTCCCCGATCACGTCCCCGAAGGTATGGCACCGCGTGCAGTTGATGGCCTCACTGCTGATCAACGCCCGCCCTTCCTCGATGGTTTGGGCTTCGGCCTCGTCGCTCGCGGCCTGGTGCGGAAGTCCGGCCTCTGCTGACACTGCGAGCACGACCTTCGCGAGATCGGCGCGCCCGGCGTCATCGAGGCGTGTGAGTCCTCGCGTCACGAAGCGCACCATGCGCCCTCTGTCGTGGGCCGAGCCACCAAAGTACTCGGGCGAAGCGACGCGTTCAGCATCCAGGAGGCCCTCCAGCCACGCCCGGCTTCCGAAGCCCGCGAGATCCGAGGCCGTCGGTGCGTCTTCCGGAACCTCTCCCAGTCCGTCGTGCCCTTCGAAGCGATGACAGCTGGCACAACTCGCCGCAAAGATTCGCGGACCCTGCGTGAGCGGGTCGGCTCGCAGCATCGCGAGTCCTCCGGCCGCAGGGATGCCGCGCGGAGAGGCCGCGAGTTCTGCCGCACGGTGCGCCGCCGCCTCCGCCTCGACATTCGCCGCGAGGAAGTCCGGATCGGAACCATCCTCCACCTTTGCGATCCATGTGAGCATGACGATTCCCGCCAGGAGCGCCGCTCCAATGCCCAGGTTCAGCCGATGCCCGAATCGCCATTTCCCGATGATCGGCATGGCGGCGATCAGCCCGAAGGCCAGGCCAGGAATCACCTGGGCCCCCACAACCTCCCAGCCGGCCGGGAAGTACTTCAGCCACTGGAAGAGGAAGAGGAAATACCACTCGGGCCTCGCAGCGGAATACGGCTCGGTGGCGTCCGCAGGGGCCCCGAGGTGCGCTCCGCCGGTCCAGAGCACGATGCCCAGCACCGTCGCCATCACGATGAGAGACGCGACCCCGTCCTTGAGCACCTGGTCCGGCCAGAACATCCCCGCCGGCTTGTCCGCATGCTTCTCCGGCGCAGTCACACCGTGGCGTCGGAAGAGGTAGACGTGCCCCACGATCAGGGCCACGACGCCCGCCGGCAGCACTCCGGCATGCAGTGCAAAGAAGCGCGTCAGCGTGTGGTGACCGTACTCACTACCACCTACCAGGAGCTGCTGCATGGCCGGGCCGACCACGGGTGTCATCGATGCGATGCTGGTGGCGACCTTGGTAGCCCAGAAGCCCTTCTGGTCCCACGGCAGTAGATAACCCGTGAGCGAGAGCCCGAGCACCAGGCCCAGGAGGCCCAGCCCGAACCAGAAGTTGACCTCACGAGGCGCCTTGTACGCCCCATCGATCATCACCTGCATGAGGTGAAGAAGGAGCAGGACGATCGTCGCCTGCGCCATGTAGTGGTGGATACCGCGAAGGACCCAACCGCCCAACATCTGGTTCTGGATGAAGTAGACGCTCTCCCAAGCGCCCTGGGCGTTGGCACTGTACGCCGCCCACAGAACGATGCCGGTCACAAACTGCACGAACATCGCAAAGGTGAGGGTGCTCCCCCAGATGTAGCGCCACCGCGCACCACCCGGGATGTGCTCGTACAGCGCTCCTTTCAGAAGGCCGCGGTACCCGGTCCGATCATCGAGCCAGTTCAGTAATTCGCTCATAGGGCCACTCAGACCGGGGTCTTGTCTTCACGACCAGGAAGGAAGTGCTGAAAGCGAACCCAGACCTCGTCGCCGTTTCGCACTTCCGTCTCGAGCACGTCCATGTCGCGGGGACTCGGGCTCGCCGGGTCATTCACGACGCCATCAAGGTCGAAACTGCTCTTGTGACACGGACACGCGAAGCGGGACCGGTCGGGCGCCAAGCCGACGAAGCAACCCGCGTGCGGGCAGACCGTATTCAGCGCAACGACCTCGTCACCGATGCGGCGCAGATAGACGGCACCAATCGGCGTGTCGGCGTACGTCGCCCACGCGTCGGTGCGGTCGGACGTGACCGTGAACTTCTGCGGTGCGCCGTCTGCCCGCACTGCCGAGAGTCGAGTTACGAGCACCATGTCCGTGGGACCCGTGCTCCGCCTCAGCGGGTCGAGCAACGCGGTGGCACCTGTCGCAAGCGGAACGGCAGACGCAACGGCTCCCATGATCATCGCCGCGAGTCCGGCTAGAAAATTCCTTCGCGGTTCTCCCTCGGGAGACCGGGGTCCGGCAGATTCACCGGTGGGGGTATCGGACGTCTCTTCTGTCATAGCGTCGAAGTTGTGATGGTCGCGCTCCGCTACATACTATCACCTGAGAGGCGTAATCTGTTGATTCGCTTGCTCCTGCGGGAGTCTTTCGACACCGGTGGCCCCGACCTATCCACCCGTCTACCTTCGCCACCGAACGTATCGTGTGTCACACCAGATAGCGGGGCACGTCATCATCAGAATCCGGCCCATCCTGCTCGGCATCGCATTCGCGCTTTATGCGCCTGTGACTGTCACCGGGCAGACGCCCGGAGCCGGCGGCCCGGCGTTCCAGGCGTTCATCTTCGGAGATGTCCTCTACCAGGCGAGCGACGCCGACGCGTCCGACGGCTTCAAGCTCGGCCAGACCGTTGCCCACGGGAACGCCACGCTCTCGGAAAACCTGGTGTTCTTCGGCGAAGTCTCGATCACCGCCAGGAGCTCCGGCTACTCGCTGGCTATGGAGCGTGCGATCCTGCGGTACGAGTTCAGCGACCCGCTCAAAATTTCGGCGGGCCGTTATCACACGCCGATCTCGTACTGGAATACGGAGTTCCATCACGGTCTGTGGCTTCAGGGATCCGTCGCGCGACCGGAAGCGATCCGCTTCGGTAGCCGCTACGTACCCGTCCACTTCGTGGGCGCCATGGTAGAGGGAAATCTCACAGACTTCCCTCTGTTCTACGCGGCGGGCGTTGGTAACGGACGATCGGAGAGCCTGGCCGGCGGGGGCGATGCCGGTGACGCCAACGGGCAGCGAGCCGCGATCGTTTCTGCGTCGCTGCGGCCCCGAAGCCTGTTCGGCTTCCGAGTAGGAGGGGCGATCTACATCGATCGGATCACCGAGGGCGGCGTCGATCTGGTGAATGAGCGGATCGCATCCGCGCACGTCGTCTGGGATCGTGTGAACGTCGAAGCCATCGCCGAATTCATCTACGTATCGCACGACGAGCTGGCTACCGACGTGACCACGAGCTCCCCTTCGTGGTACGCACACCTTGGGTACCGTCTGCCTGGTTCGCTTCGATCCATGACGCCCTACGCGCGCTACGAGGACATCGATATCGACGCTCAGGATATCGTCTTCACCGGTGTACTCGAGGACTACGAAGCGGCGATCGTCGGCGTCCGCTGGGACTTCGAAGGCTTCGCAGCGTTGAAGGGTGAGTACCGAGGCGAAAAAATCGGCGACACCGACCGAGCCAACTCGTGGTTCGTGCAGGCGAGTTTCGCGATTCCCGTGGCCGGAGGCGGATGATGCGCATTCGAATCATTCCGGCGGCCACCATGCTGCTGCTGGCCCTCTTCGCTCGTGGCGTCGGCGCTCAGGAAGAGGCGGTCGCCATCGTCGTGCATCCGGCGACGGAGGTCGACGACCTCACATTCAACGACCTGAAGAGCATCTTCCGTGGAGATCGACAGTTCTGGGACGATGGGCGTCGCGTGACTCTCCTCATTCGCGCGCCTGAAGCCGAAGAACGCAGGATGATCCTCGAGCGCATCTACGTCGCCTCAGGGCCGAAACTCGTATACAGCGCGGACATGGCACGCGACCTGGTAACGGTCATCCCCGGTGCCATCACCTTCGTGCCCGTAAGTCAGGTGAGTTCCGACACCAAGGTGGTTCGCATCGACGGGCTGCTCCCCAGCGACGAGGGGTATCCCCTCCGCTGAGGCTCATTGGCCATGTCGGGAGCACTGACAGATGTCAGCTCTCTACGGTGTCACCCACCTGTGCCGTCGGTTCTCGATTCAGCGCCTCATCGATCACCTCGAGCACCTCGTCGTAGACGGCAACGAGCTCTGACTCACCCTGGGTGAGATCCATCACGTATCGGAACGCCTCGGAAAGCTGCTGCCGGTTCTGAGCCGCCGAGATCGTCTCGGGTGAAGAGAACCGAGGTAAGGAGGGGCCTCCCTGCTCGAATTCTTCCTGAATGCTGTAGGTCAGAGAGAGAGCCGAGACGGTCTGGAACTCCATGTGCGTCAGGGCACCCGTCGCGAGGGCGGTCTCCCACGCGGTGCTGAGGAGCACGGGGGACTCGAGACCCTCGACGATCGGCCGGACATCGAGTCCCTCCTCGTCCATCGCCGCCATCTGACCGAGCAGATCCCGAATTCCGCCATGGTACGGGCCCACATCGGCGAGCCGCGCCCGATTCTGTAGAATCTCTCGTTCGAAGATTTCGAGACTCTGACTCGCAAGGTCCTCGTACTCCTTGTTCTGCGCCCACTCGTCCACTGCGAGAGCCATCAAAATGCTCGCCACGACGAATGACGATTCGACGAGTCCCTTCAGGATCCACTTGGGGTCCATGATGTCATCGGGGCAGAGAGTTGCAGGGCCGCCGAAGGTCCGAACCCAACGATCCCGCCGCAAGGCCCGATTCAGTTGGCGGCCGGCCGTG
>JBDGVS010000317.1:0-3690 GCA_039585535.1 Gemmatimonadota bacterium
TTCGTCGAGCTTTTCTCGATGGTCGTTCATGATGTCTCCTTACAGTGAGTCGTCGGTGTTTAGCGTACGGTGAGTTCGGGAACGAGCGCCAGGATTACCTCGCGTCGCTGCGCGGTCAGTCCCTCCAGATAGCCATGAGGCCCGGCCCCACTCACCGAATCCCAATACGACTGGTAGTCGGCGAGGGATTCGAATCCGAGGAAGCGGAGATGCGTCCACCCGTCGGAGATGAGGAAGCGTCCGGTCGAGGCACGAACGCCATTCTCAGCCTCCCATTCGACGACATCCTTGAGACTCCGCTCGAATTGCTCCTGCTCTCCCGCGAGCGTCTGATACCAGACGAGGGCTACGAGGCTGGCCGCGGTTGGATCGCCGCTGCCCAACCGGGGCAGCATCGCCACGAATTGATCGTCGTGGCTGGAGCTGAGCGCACCGATCGCTCCGTAGATTGCGCCGATGCTCGTACCCGACTCTGCTGCCAGCCCGCGTAGCTCCGCGTTCGAGTCGTCCATGCCGGCCATCCCGGCGAACGAGCTGACCACGACGAGGTCGAGTGGAATCGGACTCTCGACCTCCCGCAGCCCGCGGAAGGAGCGCATCGCGCTTCCCGCCTGGTACAGCGGCACTGCCTGCTCGGTGTACAGCTGCATCGCGTCGCCGGAGCGACCGGGGAGGAAGCGGAAGGTGACGAGTTGGCGAACCTCCCCTTCGAATGGGGCCTGGGCGTGGAGGGCGGTGGCCGCGCGGAGGGCGGGCGACAGAGGCATGGCGCCGCCGAGGGCGATGGCCAGCATCAGGGAGCGAGTCCCGTAGCGCGTGAGCGCGCAGATACGACTTGGAATGATGGGCATGGTCGAAGGATGCTTTCGGTCACGAAGGACGCAAGGCCGTGCAGTTGCCTCGACCCCGAGAGAAGCCGCACGTTGGCCTCCAGACCACCATGAAGGAGCATTCTCGATGTTGCACTCTCGTTCGACGATTCGCCTCACTTACTCCGTAAGCACACTCGTTTTCACGCTACTTCTATTGCTGTCGGGCGTCAGTCCGGTGTCGGCACAGGAGACGTACGACGTCGTCATTCGGGGTGGCCGGGTCATGGATCCGGAGACTGGCCTCGACGCGATTCGAAATGTCGGCATCCGCGGCCAGACCGTGGTCGCGATATCGGAGGACGAGCTGGAAGGAGAGACGGTCATCGAGGCCGCCGGCCTCGTGGTCGCGCCCGGCTTCATCGATATGCACGCGCACGGGCAGTCGAACCGAGCCAATGAGTTCCAGGCGATGGATGGTGTGACGACGGCGCTCGAGCTGGAAAGCGGGGTGCCGTCGCTGACGGGCTTCCTCGGCGCCCGTGCCGGCGATGCCGTACTGAACTTCGGTGCGAGTGTCTCCATGGGTGCCGCGCGAACCTCGGTGATGCCTGCGTACCGGGCACAATTCGAGGCTGCCTATACCGCCTTTGCTCAGGAGGCCACAGAGGACGCTCGCAGTGAGGCGTCCCGTGTCACGGGACTCGGGAACTACGATGAGCTTCCGAAAGAGCTGTACCCGGATCTGCACGAGCGCATCAACCAGGGCATGGCGCAGGGCGCTCTCGGTATCGGGATGGCGCACCAGTACTACCCCGGGGCGTCACACGACGAGGTCTACCGGGTGTTCGAGCTTGCCGGTGGGGAGGGGTATCCGATCTACACGCACGTTCGATCGATGAACATCGACGCGATCCAGGAAGTCCTCGCCAATGCAATGGCTACCGGTGCCCCGCTCCACATCGTGCACCTGAACAGCTCGAGTTTGTGGAATATCGAGACCAATCTCGATCTCGTCCGTGGCGCTCAGGAGGCTGGTCTGGACGTCACCGCAGAGGTCTATCCGTACACGGCCGGATCGACCTCACTGCAGTCCGCGATCTTCGACGAGGGTTTTCAGGAACGACTGCAGATCACGTATTCGGATATCCAGTGGCAGGACACGGGTGAGCGGCTGACTGAGGAGAGCTTCCACCGGTACCGTGAGCAGGGTGGGACGGTCATCATCCACATGATGAAGCCGGAGTGGATCGAGATGGGGCTGGCCGCCGACAACGTCATGGTGGCATCCGACGGAATGCCCTACGCCCCGGGGGCTCACCCGCGAAGCGCCGGGACCTTCGCCCGCTTTCTCGGCCGCTACGTCCGGGACCAGGGCACCATGCCGCTCATGGACGGCCTGCGAAAAGTGACGCTCATGCCCGCTCAGCGACTCGAGACGGTGTCTCCGCAGATGCGTCGGAAGGGTCGGGTGCAGATCGGATCGGACGCGGATCTGACCATCTTCGATCCGGATCGGATCCTCGACACCGCCACCTTCGAGGACGACCTCTCGTATTCGACCGGAGTCGAGTACGTCCTCGTCAACGGCGTGTTCGTCGTGCGGGGCGGAGAGATCGTCGAAGGAGCGCGCCCTGGCCGCCCGGTGGTCGGGCGAAACGTCGTCTTCTAACCGCGGGGTGCCGCCGGCATCGCCGGGGTACACATGACGAGGAAGTTGTAGAGATCCTCACCCGGGCCCTTGTGGACCGCATCACTGACCATCATCTCTGCGTCGGTGTTCAGGGACATCGCGGCGCCGTAGAAGTTGAAGAGGCAGTCGGCATCGTCTCGGCGATAGCGCAGAGAGGCCTCATTCGGTGCGTCGCGTGGGTCGGGTGTGCGCGCCCAATCGGATTCGTTCAGCACCTGATAGAAGGCGCGGACGACGTCGGCGGACTCCTGACTCGAGGCGCCCGCCGCGGTCACACGACAACCGGGCACCATCGCCTGCGTGCGCCAGTCGTCGATCGTATCCGGCTCCGAGAGGGCGATCATGCCCATCGTTTCGACCAGAAAGCGCTCGGCCTGCTCGCAGAGCTCGACCTGTGCCTCCGCCGCCGACGGGAGGAACGCGAAGCTCACCGCGGCCAACGGAGCCAGAAGGCGGAGTTGGTTACGCCCGGGGGAAAAGAAGACCATCAGTGCACGTGGACGAAGATCGGGTTGGAGTAGAACCAGAGATCACTCCACGGGTTCTCGCCGCGCGGATCCTGCTCCGGTTCCAATTGCGAGCCGTTCGTACCCCGAATCCGCAGATAGAGATCGCTCTCGACCGATGGCAACTCGAAGGTGATGGTCCGATAGAGTCCGTCGACGGTCCAGTCCGCTTCGGTCCAGCGGGCCTCGACGCGGGTGGTCGGGTTGGTGTCGGTCGTCCGATCCTCCACCGGTCCCGTGATCGAACCGACGATCAGATCCACGCGTTCGACGGAGGGGTCGTCACCATTCGAGTTCGGCCCCACCGGGTCGAGGAAGCGGATCGTGACCTCGACGTCCGTGCCTGACTGGACCTCGATTTCGTCGCCGATACTCGCTTGCGCGCTCCCCGCGCGTGCCGTGACGTACAGCTCCGAGAGTAGATCGCCCGTGGTCACGAAGACGTGGCCGGCGCGAATCGACTCCAGAATCGAGTCGTGCTCACGCTCGGCCCAGACGTACGTCTTCGAAAACTCGCCCGGCCAGAAATCAGCCCCACCATCCCGCCAGTTCACGTGAGAGTCCGAGTTGGCGGTGATCCACCAGTGACGGCCCTCTCCGAGCATCGAATCCCAGAATCCGCCCAGCCGGGCGGTCATCTGATCGAAGCCCCCCATGGTCGGGAAGTTGCTGTACGCTCCGC
>JBDGVS010000318.1:0-4219 GCA_039585535.1 Gemmatimonadota bacterium
GTCACGAACCCAGGGGCCCAATACAAGCAGCAGTCGCCCAAATAACCCTGGTTGCACGACCACTTTGTTCGGTTTATGTTCGGTATACGATTCGGGTTTTATTCGGGGCACGATCCCCGGTTCCGACAGTGGCGTGCGTGGGGTGTTGGGGACGCTCGGAGCCGGGGATCGTTGTCTCCGTAGACTTCAGGAAGGCGGCCACTTCAGCCATGTCCGGGGCTCGTTCGAAGGCACAGCATCAGGTACCCACCCACCCAGGCCGAGGGTGGGCGCAGAACAGCACAGCCCACGATGACTGGCTCGCCACCACAGCCCCGGACACGGGTTGGGCCACCGGCCCCGGCTCGGGCTCCGCTTTCCTGCCCGCGGCATCTCGTGTCTCGACGGGCAGCCGCCTGGCGCTGTGCCTCTGGCTCCCAACCTTCGAACTCCGCCTGGAGTTGATGCTCAGCCCAGAGCTCGACAGTACTTCCGTTGCCCTGCTCTCTCAGGGAGAAAGCACCCGTCATACGATCTGGCAGGTCTCTGAACGAGCACACGCCGCCGGTGTTCGCCCTGGCCAGCTCGTATCCCAGGCAGTCTCGCTTTGCACTTCGCTCACGTTGCTCGAGCCGGACCCGGCTCACTACGACGCTGCTGTCGACACGATGCTGGAAGTCCTCACCGAAATCACACCGATCGTCGAGCCTGCGGGCCGCGGCCGGGTCTTTCTAGGCATGGATGGGCTGGGGCGCCTGTTCGGAAGCCCTCCCCGACTCATCGACCGGGCGCTTCGGTCCCTTTTTCGCGTCTTCCCCTCACCTCTGGTCGCCGCGACACGTGCGGGCATGGCTCCCGGAAAATTCGGGGCCTGGGTGGCCGCGGCATCGGCCCGCTCCGGCGCCCCTGTCATCGTATCTGAAAAGGAGCTGGATGGCTTCTTCGCGGGCTGTCCGGTCGGGGCGCTCCCCGTCGATCCCCTCGTCCATCAGCGGCTCGAGCGGCTCGGTATTCGCACCCTCGGAGAGCTCCGCCGATTCCCCGAGCCTTCTCTGGTCGCCCAATTCGGCGACGACGGCAGGAACGCGCTGGCCTGGGCCACGGCACGTCGCATCGATTCGGTCCGCCCATGGCACCGACCCCGCCCCGTCCGCGTCTCACTCGAATTCCCGACTCCTGTCGGGATAACGGAAACACTCCATGGAGCTCTCGACCGACTGGCCGAGCGGGCACTCTCTCGACCCGCCCGCAGAGGCCGTAGTGTGACGGGCGTGCGCCTCGGTGCGCGCCTCGAAGGTGGCGGCTCGTGGTTCGTCGAAACCGTCCTTCGAGAACCCACATCTGAGCGCGAGCGTATCGCTGCACCACTGCGCGCCAAGATGGAAATCGCTCCCCCCCCGAAGGCGGTCGAAGCGCTTCTACTCGAGTTGACGAGCTTCGGAGCACCGAGTGCCCAGACCGGCCTCTTCGACCGCCGGGACGAGAGCGGGCGAGCCATCGACGGTCATGCACTAGATAGGGGTGAAGTTCCTATATCCCTAAGAGATGCGGTCAAAGAGTTAAAGTTACGTCTAGGGCACTCTCCGCTCTATCGTGTCGTCGAGGTCGACCCCTGGTCGAGGATCCCTGAGCGACGCCATGCCCTGCTGAGCTTCGACCCATGAAGCCACCCGCACGCAGGCATCGCCCTCGTCTCAAGCCCCTCGGCCAACCGCGCGCTGTGGTAGTCCGTACCGATGATCAGGGGGAGCCCGTCCATGTCCGCCTTCCCGGAAAAACAGCCCGTCGCGTAGCGGTCGTACGTGAGCGGTGGCGGATCGACGATGAATGGTGGCGTCAGGCCATCTCGAGAGAGTACCGAACGATCGTTCTTGATGACGGCAAGGTCATGACGCTGTATCACGACCTGACCGATGACACGTGGTATGTGCAGAGAGGCTGACGTCCCGCCACACCATACCGCGCGGCCACCCTTACCCGTATCGTCCGGGCTCGCATCCCCCGCTGCCCCATCCGGTGTGACCTCTCCTCCTCTCATCACCCGGGTCGAACCCCTTCGCCCCCGCGGCCTCAAGGTCCTTATCCACCTGGACCGGGGGGAGCCGCTGGAGGTGATGCTCGAGAGCCTGGAGCGGCATCGACTCGGCGTCGGAGACCTCCTCCCCGCCGAAAAACGGAATCGGCTTCTCCATGATGACGCCGACATCCGCATTCGGGATGCCGCGTTCAACCTCATCTCATACCGCGCCCGCACCCGTGCAGAGCTCCGGCGCAAACTGTGGCAGAAGGGCTTCCCCCCCGCCCGCATCGACTCCTGCCTCGATCGTCTGCAGGAGAGGGGATTCATCGATGACGGAGCGGTGGCTCAGGCCTTCGTCCGCGACCGTCTCCTCCACAAACCGAAAGGAAAGGCAGCCCTGTCGTCCGAACTCCGGGCCAAGGGAGTAGACGGCGACCTCGCGACGCAGTCGATCGACCGCGTATTTGAGGTCGCACAAACGAGCGATCTGTCACTCGCGCGCGAGGTTGCCGGAAAATGGGTGGCACGACAGAACGAAGGCGTTCTCGCTGCGCTCGTGTCAGATCGCGCCTCCCCTGAGCGCGACAAGGCCCGCAGAAGACTCCTGGGCTACCTGTCCCGGCGAGGCTTTCGAGGGGATTCCATCGGCGCAGGGATGGCGGCCGCCACGAACGTGGCCCGCGAGCGGATGGATTGAGGCGGAGCGCGACGCCTCTACTGCTGAACCCTCTGTTTCCCGAGAAGCCAGATAAGCATCTTCCCTCCATGGCAGAAGATTTCAAACGGGTCGCCGACCCCGCCGCCCCTCTCTCCCAGGGCGTAGAGCGCCTGGGCATCTCGTCGCGGAAGGTCGGGCTGGCACCAGGCTCCGTCGTGCATACGGGAACACGTCACGTCGAGACGGCGAGCATCTCGACCATGACGTACACGAGCGACCAGCTGGAAGAGGTCCAGCAGGTGGCGCCCAACGACCTGCGGGGCCCGACTGAGGGTGATGACGGGGTCCAATGGGTCAACGTGATCGGCCTGCACGACACGGATCTCGTCCTGGACATCGGCGAACGGTACGGTCTGCACCCCCTCCTCATGGAGGATACCGTCGCCGTCCGAAGCCGCCCGACTTTCGTCGACTACGAGAACCACGCCTTCCTGTCGCTGAAGATGCTCTCGTGGTCCGACAGCGACGGAGTGGACGTCGAGCATGTGAGCCTCGTACTCGGCGACGACTACGTGATTTCCTTCCAGGAGCGGCCCGGCGATGTGTTCGACGCGGTCCGCCAGCGCATCCGGGCTGGAACCTCGCGTATTCGGAGGCGGGACTCAGAGTATCTCTGGTACGCGCTCATCGACGCAGTCGTCGACCACTACCTCTACACGATCGAGCAGCTCGCAAATCAGGTCGACGAGCTCGAAGAGCAGGTGTGGCACGAGGGGCACTCCAATGACGTCCCGGCTCGCGTCCAGGCCGTCCGCAGTGAGATGGTCCTCGTACGTCGCGCGCTCCGCCCACTACGCGACGAGGTCGAGGCGCTCGTGAAGGAGCCTCCGGCGTGGTTCAGTGAGGAGATCGCGCCCTTCATGAGCGACCTGAGGACACATGTACTTCAAATCTCCGATGCGCTGGATTCGATGCGCGACTCCCTGGCCTCGGTCATGGACGCGCACCTGTCGATCATGGCCATGCGAACGCGGCATGAATTTCGAGTACATGCCGGAACTCGCGGTTCGATGGGCCTACCCGGTGGTGCTCATCGTCATGGCCGTGCTCGGGTCGGGTATGGTCGTCTACTTCAGACGGAAGGGCTGGATGTGATCGGCGGTCGACGCTGATGGGCGAGGTACTCGATTTCGTGTCGATGGAGCTTTTCCAGATCGGAGACGTTCCTGTGACGATGGCGTCCATCGCCACGGTCACAGTGATTATGCTCGTGACCTTCTGGGCGTCGCGGGTCATCCGACAGCTTCTCGGTGGCGCACTCGCTCGAGGCGGCGTTCACGAGAAGGGCACGGTCACGACGATCGCGAAGCTGCTCCACTACTTCGTGCTGTTCGTGGGGTTGGGCGTGGCCCTGCAGACAGTGGGCATAAGTCTCACGTCGGTCTTCGCGGCTGGTGCCTTCGTCGCAGTGGGCGTGGGGTTCGCCCTCCAGAACATCCTCCAGAACTTCGTTTCCGGGGTGATCCTCCTCGCGGCGCGGTCCATCACCGAACAGGACGTCC
>JBDGVS010000319.1:0-3687 GCA_039585535.1 Gemmatimonadota bacterium
CGTCTCGATCATGGGAGCGTCTTCGTGAGAGGTTGGCCCGCAGGCCCCGTTCTGTGTCCACTCTCTCTTACAGAAAGCGGTGCCCAGACGGCTCACGCCCCAGGCTGGCCGATGGGAAGGGCCGCGCCCCCGTGGTGGAGGCGCGGCCCTCACAGGTCACGCCAGCGCCAGGAGGATTCGGACGTAGATCACGATCGCGTGTCGGGCGAGGCTGACTGCCTCGCGCCACTGGCCAGCCTCAAAGGCCACCTGAGCCTCGGAGAGCAGCCCGTCGGCTCGCTCGGCGGCTTCGATGATCTCCGGGGTGGTATCGGAGCTGAGTTGCTCCTGGACGCGAGCGCTCAGGGCGAGTGCGACTTCCATGGCTATCGTGGCGCGTAGCTCCAACGGGTCCGGGATGTCGTCGCGGATCAGGCGAAGAGCCCGTAGCGAGTGTGCGGTCGAGGACGCTGCGAGTCCGATCGCTGCTCGGTACCTCTCCTCGTCTAACGCGATGCTGGCGCGCCCCAGAAGTTCTTCCGCCTCTTCGAGCAGTGTGGCGACGCGTGGCGCGGGGCTCTCCCCTGCCTGTTCCGATACGCGCTCGAGGACTGCGCCTGCATGAGCGACCGCTTCCATGGCGCGCTCAGCCAGGACGTCCGGATCGATGCCGACCGATAGTCGCACGATGACGGCACGTGAGATTCGGGCGCAGACATGGGCGTCCGCGATCGCCTTCCGCCACTGCTCCGCATCGAGAGCGACCCGGGCCGACGTGCAGAATGTGCCGGCCACGTTCAGCGCTCGTGTGATCGGGGCTTCGGCATCGTCGCCCGCCAGCTCTTCTGCGCGCTCCAGCAGAGCGGATGCCGCGACGACGGCCGCTCTGGCCTTGGCCTCAGGGTCCAGCCAGCGCAATGCATCAGAAGCTCGGATCGCTCGGCGGAGGGCGCGCGCGTAGTCTCGGCGCCCTCGCGCGTCTCTGGCGTCGCCGAGGGCCGTGGCCGCATCCCTCAGTCGCGTCCGCACCTCACTGTCACGGCTTGCCGCAAGTTCCGTGTCGAGGCTCGACATCGCGGCCTCGACATCGTCGATGATCGACTGTGCGGTGGCTGCATCGAACGCTGCGAAGAGGCCTTCGGTGGCGAGGGTGTCGGCTGCCTCTTCGAGGCGGGACCGGTCCTCATCGTCGCCATCCTGGTCGGCGGCGTCTGCTTCTGTGGCCAGGTCGCCCGCGTCCAGCAGGAGCGCTGCAGATAGCCCGTCCGCTCCCTCGAGCGCGAGGATGCCGAGTGCCTCGACCTCCAACTGCTCGGTGCTCGGGAGGAGTGTCCAGACGGCCTGGACGCTCTGCGCCGCGACGATGTCGTCCGTCACGGACGGGTTCGTGGGGGTGGTGTCGTCGCACCCGGCCGCAGCGAGTGCGGTGAAGCCCATGAGCGTGACGACGAGACTTCGCCGGCCAGGCGCTCGGTCATGCATTCGGTTCGACATCTGGTACCTCCATGTAGACGGGAGCGAGGCCCGCGGTTCTCTCGTGCCCTCGCGCCAGTCGGCGTGATAGCGTTGTGCCCCGATAGAAAGGCAAGGCAGGTGCCGGACGGCAGATATTGCCGTATATCGTTGCTGTGTAGTGCTATAGGCAGATTTGCGATGCTTTGAGATGTTCGAGAAGCTCCTTCGGGTATCACGGAAACCTTGCGTGTGTTATTAACAATGCACGAAAATAATGCATGATTAGCACACAACACTCTCGACTTCTATGGCTGCTGCCCGCACTGGACGGTTGGGTGGGCCATGGCTTCTCTGATGTGGCGAATGTCACCGCCGTGGGTGGCCGGGGCGACTTCCTTTCTGCGCTCGGCCAGTCCGGCTGGCGCGCGGCCGTATGGGCTCTTGAAGACGATTCTGATTTCGCGCTGATCCCGCGCGTCGTCGATGCTCTGGATGGGGGTGTGCTGGTTGTCACTCATCCGCAGCCGACCGTGGATCGCGTCATCGATGCCGAGGCTGCGGGTGCCGCGTATCTGCTCCCTCACCCACCCGATCCGATGGCGATACGCGCGCTGCTTGAACCGTACCTTTGCGAGCACGCCGATCACCCGATTCCACCTGGCTCGGACGACGAAGACACCGTCATAGGTATGAGTCCGGCGCTCACGGAGGCGTACCGCACCGTCGCCCGGGTCGCCCGGTCCAGCAGTCCCGTCCTCGTTTCGGGGGCGTCCGGTACGGGAAAAGAACTTGTCGCCCGTGCGTTGCACGATCGGAGCGACCGCAAGGAAGGACCGTTCGTGGCCGTGAACTGCGCCGCGCTCCCCGAAGGGCTCCTCGAGGCCGAGCTGTTCGGACACGAGCGCGGTGCCTTTACCGGCGCCGTCGGTCGCAGCGAGGGCCGCTTTGGTCGGGCCGATGGAGGTACCCTTTTCCTCGACGAGATCGGCGAGATGGGACTCGGTGTGCAGGCGAAGCTCCTCCGGGCTCTGGAAACCGGTGAGATCGAGCGCCTCGGAAGCGGGGAGACGATCCGGGTGGATGTGCGTGTGGTTGCGGCCACGAATCGCGACCTCGAGGCACGCGTCGCCGAGGGCGCCTTCCGGGAAGACCTCCTGTACCGCCTGGCCGTCGTACGGGTCGGCATTCCGACGCTCGCTGAGCGGGCTGGCGACGTAACGCCCCTGACCGAGGCGTTCGTGGCCCGCTTCGCTCGTCGCCATGGTCGCGAAGTGAGGGCGTTGTCCAAAGAGGCAATGCGTAGCCTGCAGGATCGCGCCTGGCCCGGGAATGTGCGGGAGCTGCGAAACGTGCTCGATCGGGCGGTCCTCCTCGCGCGTGGAGGCGTGATACGCAGTATCGACCTGGCTGAGGCCGCCCGGACGCCTCGCCTGTCACCGGCCGACCCCGCCTCCGAGGACCGGTATTCGCCCACCCTGTCGCTCAGGGAAGTGGAGGAACGGCACATCCGACAGGTATTGGCGCACACGGAGGGGCACCTCGGTGACGCCGCCCGGATCCTCGGAGTTCATCGCAACACGATGACCGTCAAGGTTCGGGAGTATGGGATCGATCCTTCTGCTCCGCGGCTACGGACTTCGGGAGCCGAGGGCGCATGATGCACGGAAAGTGTGCAGTGCGGCGATTCCAGAGGCCGAAAAACGGCGCCATTCGGTGCTTTTCGGTCTGGCACGCCACCTGCCTCAGTACTGGGGCATGAGTACTTCGTCCCCACATCGAGATCCGTTGAGGCTGGACGCGCTCGTGTCGCGGCTGCCGGACGTCGAGAGCATTCGACCGGTCCTCGACCATCTGATCGCGACCAGCCAGCCGGATCCGGCCCGGCGCTGGAGTGGCTCCGGTGAGCTCGGGACCGCCGCGGGTCGGCTCGTGGACCTCGATTCGCTTCGGGATGCTCTGGCTGAGCTTGCTGCGACCGAGGCGCGAAAGGTCGAGCGCCGTTTCCAGGCGGTGGCTGCTCTGAGTGATGCGCTCGCACGAGGGGATTCAGGAGAGGCCGTCGGCCTTTTGCTGGAGGAGTCGGGGGCACTCGAGGTCGAGGGCGACTCGGCCGAGGCTGGGGCGTGGGCGAAGGTCGCGACTCGACTCGCGACGGAGGCCGGAGATCGACGGAATGCCGAGGCGGCTCGCCGCGCGGCTCGGTGTGCCCGCTCGGTCGGCGCCCTCGGCGAGGCGGCCGAGGGGTACGAACGA
>JBDGVS010000320.1:0-3685 GCA_039585535.1 Gemmatimonadota bacterium
ACCCTTTGCGTCACGCATCAGGCGCTCCACCGGGTAGTGCCTCATGTACCCGTAGCCTCCATAAATCTGGATGGCCTCGTCGGCCGCGAAGGTCGCGGCTTCCGCGGCTGCGAGCTTGGCCATCGCCGCACGGGCCGTGACCCCTCCAGCTCCGGTTCGCGGCGCCCCATTGCGGGTCGCCTCCCACGCCTCTGCGGCCTCATGTGCGAGCGCCCTGCCCCCGGCGACGCGGTGTGCCGAATCGGCGAGCTTCGCCTGAAGTGCCCCGAATCGGCCGATCGGAGTCCCGAACTGCTCACGCTCCAATGAATATCGGGCCGCATGCTCGATGGCCGCTCGCCCCACACCTACCGCCTGGATGGCGATACCGATCCGCCCGAGGTCGAGGGCTTCGAGCGCGTAGCGCAGGCCTGCATCGACCTCGCCGATCAGGGCATCGCCCGGCAGCTGGACGCCCTTGAGATGCACACGCACGGTTTCGGAGGCTCGCAATCCCATCGTGTTCTCTCGTGTGCCCACCTCATACCCGTCCGAGTCGGTCGGAACGAGAAAGACTCCGAGGCCGTCGTCCGAGGTCCTCGCGAAAACGAGGGCGAGTCCAGCACGTCCCCCATTGGTGACCCACCGCTTCTCACCGTCAAGACGCCAACCATCGGCCTCGCGCGTGGCGGTGGTCGTCACTGACGACGCATCCGAGCCCGCGTCGGGTTCGGACAGGGCGAAGGCACCAAGGACTTCACCGGAAGCCAGCGCCGGGAGCCATCGCTGCTTCTGTTCTTCCGTTCCGTGTCTCAGAATCGTTTCGACCACCGGCCCGCTGTGGATCGCTACGGAGAGTGCCACCGCAGCATCACCCCAGGACAACTCCTCGAGCACGAGCAGGTAGGTCGCGAGGTCGAAGCCCAGACCTCCGTACGCCTCCGGCACGAGCATCCCGAGGAAGCCCGACTCGGCAAGCTTCTCGAACACCTCGTCGGGAAGCGTCCGCGACTCGTCCCACGACGCCGTTCCCGGACGGAGTTCGGACTCCGCGAATGCTCGGGCCAGCTCCTGAAGGTCCCGCTGCTCGTCCGTCATCTTCGTGGTCATCACCCGCCCTCTCGGTCAGTCGTAGGTATGGAAACCACGGCCCGACTTCCGACCGAGCCAACCCGCGGCCACGTACTTACGGAGGAGCGGACAGGGGCGGTAGCGATCGTCGCCGAGTTCCCGATGCAGGACCTCGAGAATATTCAGGCAGGTATCGAGTCCGATCAGATCAGCCAGTGCGAGCGGCCCCATCGGGTGGTTCATCCCGAGCTTCATGACCGTATCGATCGCTTCGGGCTGCGCGACGCCCTCCATCAGAGCGAAGATCGCCTCATTGATCATCGGCATGAGGACGCGGTTCGACACAAAGCCCGGGAAATCATTCACCTCGACCGGCGTCTTCCCGAGTTCCTCCGAGAGCGCGACGGTCGCTGCTGTCGTCTCGTCACTGGTCGCCAGTCCCCGGATGACCTCCACCAGCTTCATCAGCGGAACCGGATTCATGAAATGCATCCCGATCACCGACTCTGGGCGCGAGGTGCGCGCCGCGATCTCCGTGATCGAGATGGAAGAGGTGTTCGAGGCCAGAATCGTGTCGGGTCCGGTCACGCGATCGAGCGTCTCGCAGATCGAATACTTCAACTCGGGGATCTCGGGGACGGCCTCCACGACGAGGTCAGCGCCTTCCGCACCGCTCTCGATGTCGTTCGCGGTCTCGATACGAGCGAGCGTGGCATCCCGTGCTGCCTGGTCGATGACCTCCTTCTTCACCTGTCGATCCAGGTTCTTCGCAATCGTGGCCAGCGCACGTTCGAGAACCTCATCCGACAGGTCGATCAGCCGCACGGACTTCCCGTGCTGCGCCACGACATGCGCGATACCGTTGCCCATCGTCCCACCGCCGATCACGGCGATCCGGTCGATTCCCATCGATCTATCCTTCGATTGGTATTTCGTGATTGAAGGGGCGCACACTCGCGCCGCGGGCGTGTCTCAGCCCGGCCCTCGGACCGTCAGTCGGCGGACCGACGCAGCTGTCGGACGGACAGCACTGCGAAGAAGGCGAAGAGGATCTTGGTCACGTCGCCCACCAGGAACGGCACCGCGCCCAACGCGAGCGCGCTCCCCAGTCCCTGACCGGTCAGCCCCATCAACTGGACGACCCCTCCGACGTACATCGTCACCACCCCGAGCGTGAGCCCGGCGAGCAGCCGCGCCGGGTGTCCGGCGGCTCCCGCGACCCAACCGGCGACAAACGCTGCGGCGGGTGCCGCAAGCAGGTATCCACCGGTCGGCCCCAGGAGCCACGGGAGGCCTGCCGCGCCATTGGAAAACACGGGAGCACCGAGCGCCCCGATCGTCACGTACGCCGCGATGGCGAGGGCCCCACCGCGAGCACCGAGGGTGACACCCGCCAGCACAACCATGAGCGGCTGAAGCGTCACAGGAACCGGCGTCCACGGAAGCACGACGGCGATCTGTGCGGAAATCGCGGTGAGAAGTGCGAAGGCGACCACGCCGATCGCGAGACGTCCACGTGCATCGACGGAAGCCGGCAGAGCCGCGCGAGTCCGAAGCGTTTCCGTGAAATTGCTCATCGATGTACTCCCTGTGCTCTTTGGGGTGTGAATTCGTTGATCATGCGTCATCAGGCCTTCTCGACGGAGAGCGCGACCGCATTGCCACCACCGAGACACAGCGTGGCCATCCCCGTTGCTGCTCCCCGCTGCTCCATCGCATTGAGGAGGGTCACGAGTACGCGGGTGCCGGAGGCGCCGATCGGATGACCGAGTGCGACCGCACCACCGTTCACATTGACGCGCGCCTCATCCATTCCGAGTCCGCGCATGTCGGCAATGGCCTGGACCGCAAAGGCTTCGTTGACCTCGACGACCTCGTAGTCACCGATCGCCTTCCCGTCCTTGGCCATCAGCTTGTTGACCGCGTCGATCGGTGCAAAGAACAGATCCCTGGGCTCCATCGCACCCGACGCATAGGCAGAAATCACAGCATCGATCTCGAGGCCGTGTGCCTGCGCATACTCCAGCGAGGTGACCACCAGTGAGGCTGCCCCGTCGTTGAGACCAGGCGCGTTCCCGGCGGTAACGACGTGCTCCTGAATGTCGTCCGGGGCGTCACGCACGAAGGCTGGACGCAGCTTTCCGAGAGCCTCTATGGAGGTGTCTGCGCGCGGGCCCTCGTCGGTGTCGACGACGGTCACGCCGCGACGGCTCTTCACCTCGACGGGGACGATCTCGTTCCGGAATCGCCCTTCTTCGATGGCAGCCAACGCTTTCTGATGAGAGCGCAGCGAAAAGGCGTCCGCGTCCTCACGGGAGACTTCCGCTTTCGTCGCCGTGTACTCGGCGTGACCGCCCATGTGACAATTGCCGAACGAGCACCAGAGTCCGTCGTGGATGAGTCCGTCTTCGAGGGTCTGGTTCCCGAACTTCACGCCGCCCCGCAACCCGCGCATGTAGAACGGCACACCCGACATCGATTCCATGCCACCAGCGACTACGAGTCGGGCATCCCCGGCTCGGATGGCCTGAGCTGCGAGCATGACCGCCTTGAGCCCGGAGCCGCACACCTTGTTGATCGTGAGGGCCGGCACGGTCGCCGGAATGCCGCCGTGGACCGCAGCCTGACGGGCAGG
>JBDGVS010000321.1:0-3678 GCA_039585535.1 Gemmatimonadota bacterium
GGCCAGGAGGTGAGTGTGCTTCGACCTATCGACGCCGGGAACAGGGAGGGGTGGCCAACGTAGACATGGAGTCGGCGGAAGCTTTGAGTGTTAAGCCGACAGCCGGGCGTTAACACATACCTACCGTCCCGACACCCGAGCGCATATCCTTTCTTCCTCTCGCCGCCCCTCCGTATCAGGGCGGCGCTCGTTATTGCCCAGTTCGGGGCCCCTCCGGGCCCGAGGGCGCCCCAAGGACTGTTTCGAGGTGCTCCAATGATCGAAGAAATCCGCCAAAAGCTCGAAGACGAGATCCTGAATCTCACGCACGAACTCACCGTGGACCTGCCTGCTCGCATCAAGGTCGCGATGGAGCACGGCGACCTTCGGGAAAATGCCGAGTTCAAGGCAGCCAAGGAGCGTCAGGGCTTTGTCGAAGCGCGACTGAACCACCTCACGTCGCGGATGACCGAGCTCTCGAAGATCGATCCGAACGAAATGGCCTACGACCGGGTAGGCTTCGGCTCCAAGGTGAAGATCCACGACCTCGGCATGGACGAGGAGTTCACTTTCACGATCACGGCCGGCGACTTCATCGACCTCGACGCGGGGCAGGTGTCGCTCGCGTCTCCGATCGGGCAGGGCCTCCTCGGCGCGAAGTTGGGCGAAGAGGTGACCGTTTCACTGCCCATGGGTGAACGGCAGTACAAGGTCCTCGAGCTTTCGACTCTCCCTCAGCAGATGGAGGAGGCCGGCGGCTGAGGGCCGGGAGATGAGTTCCCCTGGCTAAGACCGGCCCGTCGATCGAGCTGATCGACGTTCACAAGAGCTACGAAGAGGGCGGACGTACCCACGCGGTCCTGACCGGCACATCGGTCACGATCCCGGCCGGGCAGCGCGTGGCGATCCTGGGTCCTTCGGGGTCGGGGAAGTCCACGCTGCTCAACCTCGTAAGCGGAATCGACCTGGCCGACGCGGGTAGCGTACGCGTAGGTGACGTCGATATCGGGCGGCTGTCGGAGCGAGACAGGACCCTCTTTCGGCGCGATCACGTCGGCTTTGTCTTCCAGTTCTTCAACCTGATGCCCACGCTGACGGTGATGGAGAATCTGCTCCTTCCGCTCGAACTGACGGGCGTCTCTGATGGAAGACGCCAGGCAGCCGAGCTTCTCGATGCCGTGGAGCTCGGCTCCCGCGCCGATGCCTTCCCGGATCGCCTGTCGGGGGGGGAGCAGCAGAGGGTCGCGATCGCCCGCGCGCTGATTCATGGGCCCGATCTACTGCTCGCCGACGAGCCCACGGGAAATCTGGACCAGGACACAGGGGAAATCGTGGTGCGCCTGCTCGACTACCTGGTTCGTGAGTCAGGCACGACGCTGGTGGTGGTGACACACTCGCGCGAACTGGCTGGACGCATGGATCGAGTGCTGCGCGTCGATCACGGTCAGCTTGTGGAAGGACCGTAGACAGGTGCGACTCCTCTCGAAGGCGAGCCTTCGCTACCTGACCCAGCACCGGCTGCAGCTCGTCCTCGCGGTGCTGGGTGTGGCGCTGGGGGTCGCGGTCGTGCTTTCGATCGACGTGGCGATCGAAAGCGCTCGTACCGGATTCCGAATCTCGGCCGAAGCGGTCTCGGGGCGCGCGACCCACGTGGTCGTGAGCGATATCGGACTCATCGACGAGTCGCTCGTGGCGGAGCTGCGAATCGAGCAGGACGTGGAGGCTGCCGCGCCCGTCGTCGAGGGGTATGCCCGGTCTCCCGTCATTCCCGGCAGGGCGCTGCGCATTCTGGGTATCGATCCGTTCTCTGAAGGCCCCTTCCGTCCGTATGTGGCGGGTGGCCCCTCGGGGCTGGATGTGTCGGCGGTCATCGCGTCGAGGCTCGGCGTGGTGATGTCGACGCACGTCGCGGCTGGGGCGGGTGTGACGGTGGGCGACTCGCTTCCGGTCGTCGTCGAGGGTGAGGCGTGGTCGCTTCCCGTCGTCGGGCTGGTAGAGCCGAGCGACGAGCTGACACGCACCGGCCTCTCGGATGTCATCCTGATGGACATCGCCGGAGCTCAGGAGGTCCTCCGGGTCACGGGCCTGTTGTCACGCATCGACCTGCGCATCGACGAAGGGCCGGAGGGCGACGCGCTCGTCGAGCAGATCCGCTCTGTCCTGCCGAGCGGTGTCACACTCGATGCCGTGGGCACTCGATCGGAGACAATGGCCGGAATGATCGCGGCGTTCGATGTGAACCTCACGGCGCTCAGCCTGCTCGCGCTGATCTTCGGAATGTTCCTGATCTACAACTCCGTGACGTTCTCGGTCGTGCAGCGACGAGACATTCTCGGGCGTCTGCGAGCACTCGGCGTCACCCGGGGTGAAGTCGTGAGGATGATCCTCACGGAAGCGGCCTGGATCGGGCTGGTCGGAGCGCTGGTGGGGGGCGCTCTCGGGCTGGTGCTCGCGCGTGGGCTTGTGCGCCTGGTCACGCGAACCATCAACGACCTCTACTTCTCGGTGTCGGTCGAGAGTGTCTCGGTGGAGCCGATCCTCATCGTGAAAGCGTTGGCGCTCGGCCTGGGGGCGACCCTTCTCGCTGCGCTGCCCCCGGCGCTAGAAGCGGCCAGTGCGAACCCTCGCCTCGGCGCCCTGCGCTCCGTGGTCGAGTCGAGGGCGCGACGTCTCGTTCCGGTTGCTGCGGGCGCGGGTGTCTTGCTGTGCTCGATCGGCGTCCTGGTTCTGCTCATCCCCACACGCAGCCTGCTGGTCTCGTTCACGGCGCTCTTCTTCATCATCACGGGGATGGCCATCATCACGCCCGCAGGGACGCTCCTGCTGATGCACGTCTTTGGACCTGTGCTCCGGGTACTTGGAGGGACGCTGGGAGTGATGGCCGGTCGTGGTGTGGGGAAGAGCCTGAGTCGAACGGCACCGGCGATCGCGGCTCTGGTGGTCGCCGTCGCGGTGACGGTTGGACTCGGCGTGATGATCCAGAGCTTCCGTGGCACCCTCGTCCAATGGCTCGACGGGACCCTGCGTGCCGACGTCTACGTGTCGCTTCCCGGACCGACCGCCTCGCGAGCCTCGGGTACGATCTGGCCGGATGTCCTCGCGTCCTTCGTGGCCCATCCTTCGGTTTCCGGAGCCAGCACCTACAGGGGCTTCGACCTCATCCGGGAGGGAGACGCCTTTCGACTCGTCGCGCTCGATCTCGATCCACGGGGTGAATCCGCATTCGACTTCCTGTCCGGTGACCGGGACGAGATCATGACCCGTTTTCGCACCGGGGACGCCGTGATCGTCTCGGAGCCGTATGCGTACCGGCGGGGGCTCGAGGTCGGAGACGTCGTCCGGCTGACGGGATCCGAGGGCGAGGTGGCGCTCCCGATTGGTGGAATCTTCTACGACTACGGATCGGAGCAGGGGACCGTGATGATGGGACGGGTGCTGTACGATCGTCTCTTCGATGACCCGGGCGTGACATCCCTCGGCCTCTTCCTCGAGGAAGGCGCAGATTCGGAGGTGGTGGTCGAGGAGTTGCTCTCGCTCGTGCCCGATGGGCGCGCCGTGATCGCGCGCACGAACGACACGCTCCGATCCACATCACTCGAGGTGTTCGTCCGAACGTTCCAGGTGACGGCCGTGCTCCGCCTGCTCGCCTTCATTGTCGCCTTCGTGGGCGTTCTGAGCGCGTTGGCTGCGTTGCAGCTG
>JBDGVS010000322.1:0-3659 GCA_039585535.1 Gemmatimonadota bacterium
ATGGATGGTCTACCGGTGATCATCCGCCTCATCGACCCGCCGCTGCATGAGTTCCTGCCGGATCATGACGAGCTGGTGAACGACATCGCCGAGCTCAAGGTCCATCTGCAGCACGTTCAGACGCTCTCCGAAATCGACGAAGCCCTCTCGGACATTACGACGAAGCAGCGCTACCTCGAGCGGGTGGATTCACTCCGGGAGGAGAACCCGATGCTCGGGACGCGAGGTGTGCGACTCGGCATGTTGATCCCGGGGCTCGTGCGCATGCAGGTGCGAGCGGTCTTCGAAGCGGCGTGCGCTTGTCTCGCGGATGGAGTCGCCGTGTTGCCCGAGATCATGGTGCCACTCGTCGCGCATGTGGCGGAGCTGCGTGCGATGCGAGAGGTGCTGGAGAGTGAGGCGCGAGCGGTGCTCGACGAGCATGACGTCGAGCTCGAGTACCTCTTCGGCTCGATGATCGAAATTCCGCGTGCCGCGATCACGGCTGCCGAGATTGCGCAGGAGGCGGAGTTCTTCTCGTTCGGCACCAACGATTTGACGCAGACCACGTTCGGGATCTCACGCGACGACGCCGAGCAGGGCTTCCTCGTGCAGTATCTGCAGCGCCGGATTCTCGCGACCAACCCGTTCGAGACGATCGACGTCGATGGGGTAGGGCGATTGATGGAGTGGGCCGTGCGTGAGGGTCGCCGGGCTCGCCCCGGTCTCGAGATCGGGATTTGTGGTGAGCACGGAGGTGATCCTGCGAGTATCGCGTACTGCCACCGGCTCGCGCTCGACTATGTGTCGTGCTCCCCGTTCCGCGTTCCGATCGCCCGGCTGGCGGCGGCTCACGCCGCGCTCGCCGGGCCCGAGGCTGCTGTCTAGGCGGTACCGCCTAGGGTACGAAGGAGTCGCCCTCGCTCAGTGCGCACGCGAAGGCGGCCAGTAGTTCGGCCGCCGCGTCGAGGTCGTCGAGCGAGACGGCCTCTACCGCGCTGTGCATGTACCGGTTCGGGATCTGGATGAGACCTGTGGCGACCCCGGCACGTGACACTTGCAGAGAGTTCGCGTTGTTCGGCGCGGCCCGCCCCAGGGCGGCGACCTGATACGCGATCTCCCCGTCCTCGGCGAGCGCGGTCATGCGTTCGCCCACCCGTGGATTCGCGTTGGGGCCCCGCACAATGACCGGACCGCCACCCAGCGCAATCGTCCCGCGCTGCCGCTTGTCGATCGTCGGGCAGTCCGTCGCGTGCGTAACATCGACCGCGATACCTACATGCGGATCGATTCCGAAGGCGGCGGTCTTGGCTCCGCGTAGACCGATCTCTTCCTGTACCGTCGAAGCCACGGCGAGCGTGCACTCGATCCCGCGCTCCGCCGCGCGACGGGCGGCTTCGAACACCACCCACACTCCGGTCCGGTTGTCCATGGCGGGCGCATTGACGATACCGTTTCGGAGCTCCTGCATTCCGAGTTGTACCGTCACTGGGTCGCCGATTCGGATGACGGTTTCCGCGTCAGCCCGATCCTTCGCCCCGATGTCGATCCACATGTCCTTCGGGTTCACGACCGACTTCTTCTCATCGTCGCTCAGAAGGTGGATGGCTTTGCGGGAGATGACACCATTGATCGGTTCGTCGTCCGTCCAGACACAAACCCGCTGCCCCACCAGCTGCTGAGGGTCCCACCCGCCGACGGTCTGGAAGTAAAGGAAGCCCGTTTCGTCGACGTGGGAGATGATCATGCCCAGCTGGTCGCAGTGCCCATCGAACATCAGCCGAACCGGGCGCCCCGGCTGGACCGTTGCGATGAGGTTGCCATGCAGATCGGTCGTGACGTCGTCCGCGAATGCTCCGGCAAAGTCACGAACGACTTCCTGGACGGCCTGTTCGTAGCCCGAGATGCCGGGCGTGGTCAGGAGGCGTTCGAGAAATGCGCGAGAGGTTGCGTCCACGGGGAGGCTCCGGAGGGGGTTGAGTGTCACAGGATCCAGACGCCCGATCGGGGCGCCGCATCCGAGGGAAGAGTTTACAGCATCCGACGGTGGTCGCCGTAGTGGGGACAGCACCATTGCGGCACGCGCCTTCTCGGGCCGACCTTCGCGGACTCGAGCGGTCGGCGAAATGACGCGGCCGCGCCCCAAGCTCGCGCTGCGTACGTCCATGCACATGCCCCGTAACTCACCTGCTCTCGCATTCGTCTGCCTGGCCGCCGCTTGTGTCGCCCCCGACACACCCGGCGCCGGCGTGCCGGAGCTTGAGGGCACAGCGTCGCCCTGGGCCGGCGTGTGGATCGACCACACCGAGTCTCTGCTCGACTCCACCGGAGAGTGGACGAACAAGGTCGAGCTCGCGGACCTGAACGGGGACGGCCTGCTGGACATTCTCTTCGCGAATGGCGGGAACTACTCCACTCCGGGCGATCTCGAGATGAACCGGGCCTTTCTCAACACCGGTGACGGGGCGCGCTTCGAAGAAGCTACGGAGATGGTATTCGGTGCGACGCCCGACCTGACCCGGGTGATCAAGGTCCGCGACACCAACAACGACGGCTTCGTCGATGTACTGGTGGGCAATACCTACCAGACGCGAACACGTCTCTTCGCCGGACAGGGCGAGGGCCGTTTCGTGGAGCGCTCAAATCGGATCCCTGACCGCGCCATGAGCGTGGGCGATGCCGAATTCGGCGACATCGACGGAGACGGAGATCTCGATATCGTGCTCGCCGACTGGGGCGCGGGGAACAACATGACCAACGCCGGGGGGCGGACCCGGGTGTGGATCAACAACGGCCGGGGTCGCTTCACCGATGAGACCACGCGGCGCATGCCTGCGACACTCGTGCGCTTCTCCTGGGATCTCGAACTGGTCGACGTCGACAATGATCACGACCTCGACGTGCTGGTGTCGTGCAAGCGGTGCGCGGGTGGCAAGCTCTTCCGAAACGACGGATCGGGCACATTCGAAGAAGACGGGCGGGGTCTGCCACAGTACACGAACAATTATGAGTACGAGCCGATGGACCTCGACGGGGACGGATTCCTCGACCTGGTCACCATCAACGACGGCGAGATCGTAGCCGAGCGCGGTTCGAGTCGTCGGGAGCACATCTTCCGCAACGATGGACAGGGTCGTTTCCGTGATGCGACCGACGTCCTCTGGCCGGACTCGGCGAACATCGGCGAAGACGACAACATCGTCGCATTCCTCGACTTCGACTCCGATGGGGACGCGGACTTCCTGATCGGGTCGCTCAGCGGACCCGACCGCCTGCTCATGAATGATGGACAGGGCGGTCTCAGCGTGGTCCTCGACGTCTTCGAGGGGGAGGACACCCCCGGAACTCTGGGTATGGCGATCGGCGACCTCGATGGCGATGGACGAATCGACGTCGTTCAGGCGCAGGGCGAGCACCCGACCGCGATCCAGGAGCGCATCCATCTGGGTCTTGGTCTCGCACCCGACACGGCCCCGCCGGTGGTGAGCAACGTTGGGGTCACGGAGACGGCTGGAGACTTGCTGGTTCGTGCCCGCGTGCACGATCGGAAGAGCCCTTCGCTCGATACGGAATGGCAAAAGGTGGAGGTTCTGTACGAAATCATGTCCGCGCCGCGGATGGTCGACATGGTGTGGTACGGGGAGTATCTGTGGCGCGCCTTCGTACCACCCGAAGCGGAA
>JBDGVS010000323.1:0-3657 GCA_039585535.1 Gemmatimonadota bacterium
CCACCCTTCGCGGGTTACGTATCCGGTCACTCGACCTTTTCCCGGGCCGCGGCCGAGGTCATGACCCTGCTCACCGGGGACCCGTTCTTCCCCGGCGGACTGGGCGAGTTCCACTGCCCGGCAAACGAGTTTCTCGTCTTCGAGGATGGTCCGAGCGTGGATGTCACGCTCCAATGGGCAACGTACCGCGACGCGTCCGATCAAACGAGCCTGTCGCGAATCTGGGGTGGCATTCATCCACCGGTCGACGACATCCCGGGACGACTGATCGGAATGGAGCTCGGCCCCGCCGCGTTCGAGCACGCGCGGAAGTACTTCGAGGGCTCGATCATCGACGAGACGCCCCCCCCACCGGTCGCGATCACCACGCAGTGCGTCCCCAACCCGTTCAACCCGGCTACGAACATCCACTACACGATTCCCGTGGCGGCGCAGGTGACGTTGGTGGTGCTCGACGCACAGGGGCGCGAGGTCACCGAGTTGCTTTCTTCAGTCGTCCGTGGACCGGGCGTGTACCAGGAGCTCTTCGACGGTCGGGATCGCGACGGCCGTCGCCTTGCCAGCGGGGCCTACTTCTTCCGGCTCAAGGCGATCACCTCCCGGGGTAGTACGCGCGTAAGCACCGGCAAGATGATCATGGTGAAGTGACGTCGGCTGGGGAACTGGTTCCCCAGGTATGCCACGCGGACCTGCGGGACGCCGCCAGGGCAGGTCTCGGGGGAAGAATGGCGACGTCACCACAACGCACTTCGTCGCACGGGTTGGGGACGGTGATGGTCACCGTGCGCGTATCCGCGAGCACATCATCGATTCTTGCGCGCTGAATGCGCTCCGACCATCCGGATCCGGAGGTCGTCATCCACGTGCCACGAATGGGTTTCTCGGGGCGGACACCGCCGGCTCGCTTGCCGACAGTGCGACCGGCTCTTCAAATGGGACGCCACCCCCTCAGCGATACTTCGACTTGATCCGCCCCCACGTGGACTCCTCGATGGGCGTTCCGCAGTCCGCGACCGAGACCTCGATGTCATCGAGCGCATAGGTAAACGGTAGTTGCGTCGCCATGGAGTACTTGAACGAGATAGCCTCGGCACTCGTCGTGCTCCAGGTCGTACTGAAGTCCTCGATCGCGGGCGAACCGTCGATGTAGAGTGACTGAACCCCCGTCGAGCGATCGACTTGCCACTCGAAGCACTGGGCTACGCCGACGGCCCAGCTCCCCACGGTCACCTCGTTGGGAACCCCGACATCCGAGCTAATCGTGATCGAGCGATCGGTTCGAAAGTTCAGCAGTCCGTGAAAATCGAACTGCCCACTCGGGCCATGCAGCGAAAAGAAGGTTGGCGGAATTTCGGTGACCGCCACGGCGCACCAACGCATGATCACTCGCTCACACGGGTATGCCTGCTCGGGAAAGTCGAACGAGCAGGCGAAGCCCGTCGTTCCGCTGGTTCGGACAACCTCGAGCGGCTGGTTCGTAAGCGTGGCCGAAGCACTCGAAACGAGAAACGAGCCATTCTCCGAGACCCCCGTCAGGGTGATGCCGTCGCCATCGGGAGGACCGGGGAGAGACGTATCCGGGGGTTCACCGATCGTGTCGCCATTGAAATCAGCCTGGAGCACGACGACGGTCTGAGCCGCCACCCCCAGCGGCAACATCAGAGCCAAGGCAACGGCGACCAGCTGGCGCATGAACGCATCCTCTCGTGTGAAGTCTTGAACTCCGCGCAGTGTAGGATGCCCGGTCGGCTGTGCCGAAGGGATTTCGTCGCACCCCACCGGTCCAGAGACTCCATCGCCCCAGTCGCCGCGCGATCGACTACTCAGGACGAGGATGGCCACACCAACGAGAGGAGGAACGTGGCGTCGGGAACCTACACGTACTCGATCTCGATCGACGATGCGCAGGTGGCATCCCCGGAGACCGTCTTGCTGAAGTAGCCGCCGTCCCCTCACCCCCAGCGGGGGGCGGACTCGAACGTTCGCGTTCTCGCACGAGAGTGAGATACGGGACTCAGCGCGGAAATGGTGCAACCGCATCAGGGAGAGCCGTGCGGCAAGATCAGGATCTCAGACCATCCCAAGTGGCGCGGACCGTGGGGACGGTGGCAACACACCCATCATGAACGGAAGACCATCGCCGAACGTCGAAGTCACCAAAGGTTCGACCCATGCAAACGCTCCGCATCGGAACACCGCTTGCGGGGCGTTTCATCGAGGGAAGTCCGGGTCATCGGCTCGGACCCGGATGTCGACGTTGTCGCTTATCCCACCCAGGATCGCGCCGGCCGCCGCACCGAGACCCATGAGGTGCCACGCCGTCTCTTCTTCCCACAATCCGATCCAGCTCCCCACCGCCCCCATCGCGAGCCCGGAAAAGGCCCCGCGATCGGCACCGAGGATCGTGCTCTCGAATCGCGTCGCGCGACGTGTGACGAAGAGACTCGATGTACCCATGAGAAGACTCGGTGCGCGGGGCGAAGTGGCAACGAAATTCGCGCGCAGGAGAACGTCGAGCGGATCCAGGCGCTTCAGGGAAAACGCGGAGGGCGGTGACCCGATACGAAGCGAGTCGGCCGGCGCGGTGGCGCTCACCTCCGCCTCGACGGGACGAACGGCGGCCAACATCAGGAGCAGGACGAGTGCGTGCATCGAACGCATGTGTCATCTCTCCGTTACCCGGGATCTCACACGATCATACACTGACCGATGGACTCCGGCACGAGGGCTTCCTCGGGAGAGGCAGCTCTCACACCGTAGATCGGCGTCATCTCAGTTTGCTCGGGGTGAAGGGGTTCGACCTAACCTCAAGGAACCCTTCGGAGGCGAACGCCGGAGGTGCGACTTCAGCGTTTGGAGCGAGGCGAACGAGCATGCTCAGGAAGCTGTCGAGGTGCGCGTCGATATCGATGCAGCCGCGGTGTGCTCGGAGGGGTCGCATCAAGAATGCCTCGATCGCGAGCGGCTCGTCGCACGCTCATGATTGCCTCATGCCACCCGGCGCTCGTGCCGGGCTCCTCATCGATGACGCGGCGGAATGAACCGAGAGTATCAGCGGTGGGCTGACCCCCTGCCCGGCACGTCATGCGAATCTCCGGACACCATGCGATGAACGTTCGAGAGATTGGCGTCCCTCACCTCAACTCCCCCCATTCTCCGTGAAACATCACACGCGGTCCATGGAGTGGCAATGATGCATATGCATCACGCGAGGCATGATCGCCGGGGGATCAGCCGCCGTGGCTCAGATGCAATCATCGGCGCTCGACTGGCGAGCGCACGCTTGTTGTCCCCGTCGGTCGATGACGCAAAACTCCCCGCGCGAGTTGTAAACCGGGCATAGTATATTGAAGTGATGAAGGTCGCCGGGCGTCAATATGGTCCATCCGCTTCCCTGACCACACGGATCTCGGGGCGGGTGCGACAACTGCTCGAAGGAGTCGAGCCATGTCCTTGACTCGGTGCGCTACGCCCCTCATGGGACTCGTTCTCTCGATCGCTCTAATGGGCGCTGCCTGCTCGGACTCGACCAGCAAGCCCGGAGGGGGATCCGCGGACCCGACCGTTACCGTCAACCTCTCCAGATATCCGGGGTCGGCAACGATGGTCCCGGATCAGACCGTACTCAGCGATCAATGGGCTTCGATCGGAATCCTG
>JBDGVS010000324.1:0-3647 GCA_039585535.1 Gemmatimonadota bacterium
CTCATGTCCGGTGCGGGTAAGTCCGAATCGCGTGTTCAGGAGGTCAGTCAGATCTCTCGGGGTCTGAAGGCCCTGGCCCGCGAACTCGACGTCCCGATGATCGCGCTTTCTCAGCTCAGTCGTGGCCCTGAATCGAGGAACGACAAGCGCCCGATGCTGTCGGATTTGAGAGAGTCGGGCTCGATCGAGCAGGATGCCGATGTAGTCATGTTCCTGTTCCGCCCGGAGTACTACGCTACGGCGGAAGAACGGGGGGAGCTCGAAGGCAAGGCAGAGTTGATCGTGTCCAAGCAGAGGAACGGGCCAACAGGGGTGGTGAACCTGTACTTCGAGAAGGCCTACACGCGCTTCGAATCGACGGTGGCCGGCGAGGGTCAAGGGCCCGGTGGGCACGACGGCGGCTTCGGCCCGTGATCCGAGTAGGGGTGGCGGTGCCCGCGGCGGGCTCCGGCCGTCGCATGGGTGGAGTTCGAAAGCCCTTCCTCGATCTTCTCGGGGAGCCGGTGCTCGTGCACGCCCTCCGTCCGTTTCTCTCGGACCCCAGAGTGCGTTCGGTTTTGGTGGCTCTCTCTCTGGAGGACTCACGCGACCCGCCTCCGTGGCTCACGGATCTGGATCCACGCATCCGTGTTGTTGCCGGCGGAGAGACGCGGGGTGCCTCGGTGCGAGCAGCCATCGAAGCGATGGATGATGACATCGACGTGATCGCCGTCCATGACGCGGCGCGTCCGCTGGTGTCGGCGGAGGTCGTGTCCGCCTGCATCGACGTTGCGGCAGGCGGGGTAGGTGCGGTAGCCGGGTGCCCGGCGGTGGACACCATGAAGCGAGTCGATCTCGAACGTGCAATCGTCGAGACTCCAGATCGCACCTCACTCTGGCACGCGCACACGCCGCAGGTATTTCCTGCCTCCATGCTGCGCCAGGCGTACGAGCGTGGCGACGTATCGGCTACGGACGACGCCGCCCTCGTGGAGGCTGCGGGTGCTCGGGTGGTCATGGTCGACGACGGGGGGCTGAACCCCAAGGTCACCCGACGCGATGATGTGGCGGTGGCGGAAGCGCTTCTCGCCGTGAGGCGCGCTCCTTGACGGGGTCCAGCCGCAACACCGATCTGCGAGAGGATCCCGATGCCGACCTTTCGCCTGTCGTCGCGCACATGCGTGGGGGCGGGGTGGTCGCGTATCCCACGGAGACGGTCTATGGCCTTGGGGGCGCCTGTACGCCGGAAGGAGTGTCTGCCGTTCGCGCGCTCAAGCGCCGAGATCGGGCCAAGCCGTTGATCGCCCTGATCGAGGACGAGGCGGCCGCACAGGCCCTCAGTTGGAACGCATCGGCCAGAGAGCTCGCTGCCATCTTCTGGCCCGGTTCCGTGACGCTCGTCCTCCGGGATCCCGATGAATTGTTTCCTGAAGGGGTTCGGAGTGCCGAGACGGGTACCGTCGGCGTGCGCGTGTCGCCGCATCCCGTGGCGGCGCGATTGGTCCGAGCGCTCGGCGGGCCGCTCACGTCCACGAGCTTGAACCTCCCGGGGGAAGCCCCGGTTACATCGGGCGAAGAAGCGCGCGAGATTCTCGCGCGGTTGGGTGCGGAGGATGTCTGGCTGCTCGATGCGGGCACACTTCCACCGTCAGCACCTTCGACCGTCGTTGACTGTTCGACCGACCGACCCGTCGTTCTGCGTGAAGGCGCAGTCCCGATGGGCCGCCTTCGATGCGCCATCCCCGAGATCCATGACTGACACGCCGAGTGAGGCGGGCCCGTTTCGCGTGCTCTTCGTCTGCACCGGCAATACGTGCCGCAGTCCGATGGCAGAGGTCATCGCCCGACGCCGCGTCGCCGACCTCGGGTGGGAGCAGGTGGAGGTCGCGTCGGCCGGGGTTGCCGCCGGAGACGGTTTTCCTGCGTCCGGTGGTTCGGTACGGGCTGCGGCGGCACACGGACTGGATCTGGCCGACCATCAGTCCATGCTGCTGACCGGCAGGCTGGTTGATGAGGCCGACCTCATTCTGACCATGTCGTCCGGACACCTGCCTCGGGTCATTCAACTCGGAGGCGGCGACCGTGCGGCAGTGATCACGGCGTTCGCCGCCGGCGGATCCGATGAGGGGGAAGGGGGCGGGGTTCCTGATCCGATCGGAGGCCCTGACACAGAATATGTAGAGACGTTCGATGTCCTCGACGACCTTATCCAGCAGGCGTTCGCGCGCCTCGAGCCAGTGGTGAATCCGTGACGGTATCTGCCGCGACCCGCGTGATCACACTCCTGGGTGACCCGGTCGCCCATTCGGCCTCCCCCGAGATTCAGAACGCCGCCTTCAGCGCCGCCGGCGTCGACGGTGTCTACGTCGCCGTGCGCTGCGAGCCTGCTGATCTCATGGGCTTCATGAAGGGGCTGGCCCGTGCGGGCGGCGGTGGCAACGTCACGCTGCCCCACAAAGAGAAGGCCGCGAGTCTGCTCGATGTCCGCAGCGATGCGGTTCGACGAACCGGGGCCTGCAACACCTTCTGGGGAGATGAGCAGGGGCGACTGCACGGCGACAACACGGACGTGGAAGGATTTCGGCGTGCCCTGAGAGGCTTCATCGGAGGTCCGGCCGGAGACCTCCGGGTGCTCCTGCTCGGGGCGGGTGGTGCAGCTCGCGCGGCGCTTCTCGGGCTCATCGAAGAGGGCGCCGGGGAAGTACTCCTCTACAATCGGACGCAGGACCGTGCACGTGCTGTAGCTCGGCGAATCGGCGGGCAGCGAACGCGTGTCGTCCCGATTCTTCGTGACTTGGAGGGGGAGAGCTTCGATCTCGTGGTCAACGCTACGCGAATGGGCCTCGATCCTGATGATCCCACTCCGCTCGACTTGCAGATGCTGCAGCGTGCCGGTGCGGCGATGGACATGGTCTACGGGCGACATACCACACCTTTCGTCGCCTCCGCCGCGGCCGCCGGGGTTCGGGCGACCGATGGACTCGAAATGCTCGTGCAGCAGGGCGCGGCCGCGTTCGAGTGTTGGTGGGGGACATCGGCTCCGATCGATGCGATGAGAGCTGCGATCGGGGCAACCCACGGAAGCTGAGGGCCTGTGCAGCTGATCACGCGCCATCTCCGGGACCTCACAGAGCTCATCCTTCCGAGTGGGTGCGTCGCCTGCGGGCGTTGGATCTCCCAGCCAGCCAGGGCAGGGGCCACGGGACTCGGCCGAGAGCGTGGCGACATGGTCTGCGTGTCGTGTCGAAGCGGGCTTCGGGAGCCGTCGTGGCCCCGCTGTGCGCGATGCGATTACCCTCGCGGCACGGGCCGAGACGACGGGCCCGACTGCCTCGCGTGCCGCGACTGGCCGAGCGCACTGCGAGTGGCGCGGTCAGCCGTGGTGCTACGCACCCCGGCGAGTGAACTCGGCCACGCGCTGAAGTACCAGGGGTGGGACGGACTGGCGGACCTCATGGGCGGTCGGATGGCTCGGGTGTTCGCGTCGGATCGAGGGGCCCATGTCCCTTCCGACGGCAGGCGGGTCGTCGTTCCTGTTCCCACGACGGAGCGCCGGGTACGGGAGCGTGGCTACAACCAGGCGGCGCTACTCGCCGAGCGGGTCGGGCGTGATCTACGAATCCCTGTTCGCAGAGGACTCGTGCGCGTGCCGGGAGGCCCGTCACAGA
>JBDGVS010000325.1:0-6600 GCA_039585535.1 Gemmatimonadota bacterium
TGCATCATCTCCAGATTCGCCTCCTTCGACGGATGCGACAGATCGATCATGATGCCCCAGCGATTCATCTCGGCGATCACCTCACGTCCGAGATCGCTCAGCCCTCCGTGGAGCCAGACGTCGTCCCGCTCACCCGTGTTGGAGTCCGAAAGCTGGCTGTGACCGTTGTGGGCCAGTGACATGTACCGCCAGCCACGTTCAGCGAACTCGCGTACACGCGAGGCGTCCATCCCGATGCCGTAACCGTTCTCGATCCCGATCATTGCGACTTTCTTTCCCTCGCCCACCAGGCGACGGACATCATCGGAGGTGAGCGCTAGCCCGATCCGATCGGGTGCGATCTCCTCCGTCAGGCGGTGGATCGCGTCGAACTTCGCTACGGCCTGCTGATAGGCGTCATCGAAGCCGGCCTCGGTCAGCTCCCCCTGACCCACGTAGACGATCATCCACGACACATCGAGCCCACCGGCTTCCATCTTCGGCAGGTTGACCTGGTTGCCCAGGTCCGTCGTGTAGTTCCGCTCGGCTGTGAAGTTGGCCGCGCTGATGTCGTCGTGCGTGTCCAGGGTGATGACACGCTCGTGAATCCCACGCGCCCGTTGGGTGAGCTCGGCCTCACTCTCCTGAGCAGGCTCGCCTCCGCCACATGCGGTGAGCGTGAAAAGGGCAGCGGCGAACAGTGTGGGTCGTGCGGTCATGTCGGTCGGCGGCGAAGAGGTTCGGCGTTCGAACCGTTCATAGTGGGGCCGTCGCGCCGAGCGGCCAAGAGGCCAGCCGTGACTCAGCCGAGCAGTGCCAGCACAATCGACAGCGTCACAAACGACGCCACGGAAGTAAGGAACACGGTTCGAGCCGCGACCTCGGCCGCCGCCTGGTAGCGAGCACCGAACAAATAGACGAAGACCGCACTCGGCATCGCAGCCATGAGCACAGCCACGGCGACCGGGAGGCCTTGAAGTCCCATGACGGGGACCGCGATCAACCAGACCAGAAGAGGATGGACGATCAGCTTGAGTCCGCCGAGAACGAACGCAGGCGCAGCATCACCACCAACGGGATATCCGTGAAGGGAGCCGCCCAGAGCGAAGAGCGCGCAGGGGATGGCCGCGCTCCCGAGCAGATCGAGCAACGACGCAACGGGCGGCCAGAAGCCGATCCCGATCACGTTGAGCACCACGCCACCAGCCAGAGCGATGATGACCGGATTTCTGACCACCTCTGCCAACACGGAGAGGACGCGCGCCCCCATACCCTCACCCTCCGATCGCCCAGCCTGAACCAGGATCACGGTCAGAGGCATGAAGGTCGCCGAGTGGAAGCCGATGATCACCAGCATGGGGAACGACGCTTCGGGCCCCAGAGCAGTAAGAACGACGGGAAGTCCGATAAGAAAGAGGTTCGAAAACGCCGCCCCGAGCCCGAAGATGGCCTGATCGGCCAGCGGTTTCCCGAACATGAACCGCCCGACGAACATCCCCATCCCCCACGTCGCGAAGGAGCCGGCGTAGAAGGCGATCAGGAAGCCCCAATCGATGTCCGCGGGCACCTCGAGCGTGGCGACGCTCGACAGCAGGAGGGCCGGGATCGAGAAGGTGAATACGAACATCACCAGACCCTTAACCCCGCCCTCGTCGACAATTCGACGGTGCGCCGACAGGTAGCCGAGCGTCATCAGCCCGAACACCGGAATCATCGTCTGCAGGAGCGTGCTCATGGTGCCTCTGACTTCGCCACGATCGAGGGTGCGGGCATCACGAAGGTCGCAGTATGCGGACCAGAACGGGACTACTGCGTGTAGTCATCGCGATATCGCCTGCCTGCCTCCAGCCCCGACGATCCATGTCCGCACTCCGCCACCGACTAGAACTCTCTCGCCTCGTGTCCCCGAGACACTTCGCTGGAGTCGGTCTCGCGCTCCTCGGGCTCCTGGCCAGCACGGAGCTGGCGGCCCAGAGCTCACGCACATCCGGACTCGTTGTGGGAGCTCACCTCGAAGCTGCTTCCGTGGTTATCGGGGACGCCGACCGAAGCAACGGCGGAGGGGGAGGTCTCCTGGTAGGATGGGCGTTCAACAACGGGCTCGGAGTGTTCACTCAGCTGGACGCGTCCAACGTGGATGTCCGGAACCAGCCGGGTGTCGAGGGCTCGTGGACGATCGCGCAGCTGGATCTCGGACTACGCTACCACTTCGCGAATCCCGAGAAGACCGTCGTGCCCTACCTCCAGGTCGCAGGCTCGGCGCGCGATGTGACGGTGACCGAGATCGCGGTCATTGGACCCACGCCCGACGACGAAGTCGAGGCCAATGGCTTCGGACTCACCTTCGGGGGCGGCGTCATGCTCCATCCGACAGAGTCCGTCGCATTCGAGTTCGGCCTCCTGTTCGGCTGGGGGGAACTCGACGAGGCGACCGTCGATGGTGTCAGCGTGCCCGAATTTACGGCCTTCGATATCCAGTCGACGCGGCTGAACCTCGGCCTGGTATGGTGGCCGCTCGGCTGAGCGGCGGCGCTCACCCCCGGCAACCACGCCTGAGCGATATCCTGGAAGTCGTCCTCACCGTCCCCTTCGATCATGAGCTGCGTCATGTTCATGGTCTGGTCCGGTACTGCCATCGCGACCGCGCTCGGTGAGCTCGCTCAGGGGTCAGTTGTCCTCAGCGCTCAACAGATTTGACAGCAGGCCGAGTGCCCCGTGCCTGACCCGCCATCGGCGCATACTTTCGTGATCTGTATCGGACAGGAAGATCCGTCCGACTCGTTCCACGACCGCACCCGGGTAAGCCGTCATGAGCATCCTGTCCGTCCGCCGTCTCGCATTCACGCTGATCACAGCCGGTCTGGCATCGTTCGCCGCCCGCGCCGAGCCGACCTCGGCACAGGCTGTCCCCTCGATCGAGGATCGCACCTCGGGCATGGAGCGGATGGAGGGCTTCTTCGATCTGTACTGGGAGGAGGCTACCGGCTCGCTCTTCTGGGAATTCGACGGGATGGACCAGGAGTTCATCTACCAGATCTCGATGGGTTCGGGACTGGGTAGCAACCCGATCGGACCAACTATCAGTACGTGGCAGACACGGACAACCCGACTGAGGTCCAGGCGGTGAAAGACGCGTTCGCTCCCTCCGTACACTGGGGGTTCGAGATCGCGGCCCAGTCCGGGGATCGTGTGCTCGTAGATGCCACGTCGTTCTTCCTTCGCGACGCGCGGGGCGTGGCCGACCAGATCGCGGCCCGGAACCAGGGCACCTTCTCGCTCGATGATTCTCGGAGCGTGATCCACCTTCCGGCGACAGAATCCTTCCCGGAGAACACCGAGATCGAGGCGACGCTGACGTTTACCAGCCGCAACCCGGGCAACCTCGTCCGAGGCGTGGCCGCAAGCGGAGGAGCCATCACCCTCCGTCAGCACCACTCGCTCATCAAGCTTCCGGAACCCGGGTATGAGGCCCGCGTCGCGGACCCGCGCGTGGGCGTCCAGGGACCGACCATCTACGACTACGCGACACCGATCGATGCCGAGACGAGTGTCCGGCTCACGGCTCGTCACCGACTGAAGCGGACCGACCCCAGCGCCGAGCGTTCGACGGCCGTCGAGCCGATCATCTACTACGTGGACCCAGGCACGCCCGAGCCCGTAAAGACCGCGCTTATCGAGGGAGCCTCCTGGTGGAACCAGGCCTACGAAGTCGCCGGCTATATCGATGCATTCCGCGTCGAGGAGCTGCCCGCGGGCATCGATCCGAATGATGCCCGTTACAACATGATCCACTGGACGCATCGTCGGACGCGCGGCTACTCGTACGGCAACACGATCATCGATCCCCGGACGGGCGAGATCGTGCGCGGCGTGGTCAACCTCGGAAGCCTTCGCCTCCGCCAGGACTACCTGCACGGGCAGGGCGTCGTGCCTCCGTTCCGCACCGGGATCTCGGAGCAGCAAGACTATCAGGACCCGGAGCTCGGAGAGTTCGCGGACGCTCCCGACTACTCGTATCTCGCACAGGTGGCACCCAACTCCGACGCCGTGGAAATGGCGCTGGATCGTGTCCGACAGCTCTCCGCTCACGAGGTAGGCCATACGATCGGCTTCCCGCACAACTACATGGCGAGTGCCTACGACCGTGAAAGCGTGATGGACTACCCTGCGCCACTCATGGAGATCGACTCGAACGGCGACATCGACCTCTCCAACGCATACGTCCAGCGTATCGGCACGTACGACGAGCTGGCGGTGAACTGGGCGTACCGTGACTTCCCCGACGGCACCGACGTTCCCGCCGCCCTCGCCCAGATCGTCGAGCAGGGTGTGCGCGACGGCCTCATCTACATGGGGCACACGAACAACAACTTCATTGGTGCCGCCCACCAGTTCGCGGGCGTCTGGGACAACGGTTCGAACCTCGTCGACCATCTCAAGCTGGAGATGAGGATTCGCGAGATCGGGCTGGAGCGCTTCGGCACGGACGTGATCCGGTCGGGCGAGCCGCTCTCGAACCTCGAGTACGTTCTGCTGCCCCTCTATATGCACCACCGCTTCCAGCTCCGCTCGGCAGTACAGAGCCTCGGTGGCGCAGACTATCGCTACGCGCTCAAGGGAGATGGTCAGATCCCGTTCACGATCATCGAGGGCTCCGAGCAGCGTGATGCGATGGAGACGGTCCTTTCCACCCTCTCGGTCGACTTCCTCGCGCTTCCCGAGGCGATCGTCGAGATGATTCCTCCGCCGGCGTATCGCCACTCCGGAGGAGAGACCTTCCCGGGGCGGACCGAATTGATCTTCGATCCGATTACGGTCGCGGAAGCCTCCGCTGGCTTCACCGTCGGTGAGGTCCTGCACCCGCAGCGGATGGCGCGGCTGGTTCTCTACGGCAGCATGGGCGACTACCCGAATCTGGAGGAGGTCGTTGATCGACTCATGGATGTCACCTGGGGAGTCAACGACCCGGACGACGACTACCGCCGTCAGATTCTGCACGCGACGCAGCGCACGACGATCGACCAGATGATGCAGCAGGCGTCGATCGACTCGAACTCCGGGGAAGTCCGGGCCGTGCTGAACGATCGACTCGAGCGCCTGGCTCTGAGCATCGAGGCCAACGCGTCGCCTACGCCCCACGAGCGCCTGTCCGCAGCCGACATTCGCCGCTGGCAGTCGGGCATCGCGAACACCGTACCCGGGCCGGCACCGCAGCTCCCGGCGGGCGACCCGATCGGTGGCAGCAGCCGCAGCAGCGGACCGCTCTCGAACCGCTAGCGTAAGTATTGCGTGGGCCGAAGGAACGGCCCGGATCGAGTACGACGAAAGCCCCCGGAGGTTCTACCTCCGGGGGCTTCTTGTCAGGTCACGTATCGCAAACGGGCGCCCACACCCTCACCCTCTTCGTCGAGGCGAGCTGCACCGTCCGCGGAGAGCTCTTCAACGAGCGCGCCCTGATCGAACGCCGTCCCGACGAAGCGGTCTACCAGGTCACCGTCGCGTTCCCGGAAGCCGCGGCTCAGCAGCAGCGTATCAACTCGACCTTCGCGGAGTGCTTCCTTCGTCGCCTGAATGCCGAGGCACCCCTTCCCACCCGAGCGCGCAGCGTCGACGACCTGATCGAGAAGCTCGTCCTGGACGCCGCGAGTGAGCTCTGAAGCGGCGTCTTCCATGCCGGCTTTTACCTCCGCCTGCGTCATATCCACATGCATCGACGGTTGCTCCAGCATTCGACCTTGGAACAAGGTCGCCTGCTTCACCACCGCACTCACGGACTCGGAAGTCCCGCCAACGACGAGGAAGCCGTCGCGGCCCGCCAGACCCGACACGATATCGATGAGTTTCGAGTGCAACCTCGACGCACTGACATCCAACGCCCTCCGACCGGCGTCAGCCCCCGTCTCGCCACGCGAACCCGACTGGCCTGTTCCGCGACTCGAAGACGCCGTCTCTCCGAGGTCCCCGAAGTCGAGATCCGCCAACAGATCATCGTGCTCGGCGACTTCACCGTTCTGGTAGGTGAACACTCGAGCCCGCCGGCGGTCCACGAGTGCAGCCACCACGATCCGTTCCTGTTTGAGCGCTCGCACGTATGGAGCTGCGCGAATCCCGCGCTCCCACCGAACGACATCGGGCATCGAAACCGGCACGCCCTCCGCCCGATGAAGCGCTTCTGGCGTAGCGAAGCCCACCCATCCAGGCTCGGGCATGAAGGCCTCGTGCTTCTTGAGCTGCTCTTCGATTAGATCACGGGCCGCATCGAAGGCATCCACGTCCTCCGGGGTCTCCACTTCGACTCGGCGACGTTCATCCGACAAACCTCGCTCCACCACCGTGCGCCATGCTCGCCGATTGGCCGGATCCGACTGGCCACCGTCGATATATACGCTGAGTACCGTCGTCTCTCGCAGATCTTTGTACAGGCTTTCCAACTGCTCGCGATTGAGCATCTCGTCCCCCACGGGTGCAATGCGACTCTGTTCCCAATGGTACGTATTTCTGGGTACCCCCCGACGCCGGGAATCTTCCCTGATGGGGGGTGGGGTTCTCCCCGACGCACGAAGCCCCCGGGGCGGATGAATCCGGCCCGGGGGCTGCGAAGATCTCTCGCAGGGGGCGCCG